>DJMH01000113.1:20120-25027 GCA_002435305.1 Dehalococcoidia bacterium UBA6495 | reverse complement strand
TACAGTGCAGCCCACAATCTAAGAGAAATGCTAACCATCAAGTCAGATGATGAGATAGGAAGAGTTAAAACGTATGAGGCGATCGTGAAAGGAGAGGACGTTGCCCAGCCTGGCATACCACAATCCTTTCACGTGCTTATGAAAGAACTGCAAAGTCTAGTTCTATCGATTGAATTAGAAAATGACGATGTAAAGGAGGATAAAGGGCTTGGGAGTGACGATGACCTTTTCCCTGAATCTCCTGAAATTTCTGATCCTCTGGCACTACTTGAAGGAACCCTCAACAGCAACAGCAGTGAACCAGATAGGAAATCAGAAACAAATGAAGAACCAGGATCGATCGAAGATGACCAACCCGTACCTGGTGGGGATGACTAGGTAAATAATTACACCGACTTCTTAGCAGCTATGGAGAATATGAAATGGCTCAACCTGGAAATGATTTCGACGCAATATCAATTTCATTGGCATCCCCAAACGACGTACAGCGATGGTCGTGGGGTGAAGTAACTAAACCAGAAACAATCAACTACAGGACTTTACGGCCTGAAAAAGATGGGTTGTTCTGTGAAAGAATATTCGGCCCAACCAAAGACTGGGAGTGTTACTGCGGCAAATACAAGAAAATAAGATTCAGAGGTGTTACTTGTGACAGGTGTGGTGTTGAAGTGGCTCGTTCTAAGGTCAGAAGAGAAAGAATGGGACATATCGACCTCGCTGCACCCGTGGCTCATATCTGGTTCTCGAAGGGTACTCCCAGCAGATTAGGGTTGCTTTTAGACCTGTCCCCTAGAAACTTAGACCGAGTACTTTACTTCGCCCAATATTTGATTACAGATGTTGATGTCGAATTAAAAGGTCAGTTGTTAGAACAACTGCATGCAGATTTAGAAGAAAGAAATTTGGAAAAAGAATCTAGGATTGAAAGTGCCGAAAATACACTGACAGAAGAATACCAATCACAAATAGAACCTCTACAGAGTCTATTACCTGAGGAAATTACTGAGTCTGGAGTTGATGATGAAAAATCTTCAGACGAACAATTAGAAACTGAGGGGAAAATAGAAAGTTTACAAAAGGAACGAGACCAGAAAATCGAGGAACTCCTAGCAGAAATAAACGATGAATATGCGGAATTATTAAGTGCTATAGAAAAGGAGGTTTCCTCACTAAAGGAACTACATGTCACAAAGTTATTAACAGAAACTCAATACAGGGACAATAGAGATAGTTTCCCTGGGGTGTTCCAGGCTGGAATGGGGGCGGAATCTGTATTGTACGTGCTCCAAAACTACATCGACCTCGATGACCTTAGAGATGAGCTACAAGAAGAAATGCAGTCCACTTCAGGTCAGAGACGCAAGAAAGCAATAAAAAGGCTCAGGGTCGTAGAATCATTCAGAAAAAGTACCAATAAGCCAGAATGGATGATACTCACTACTTTGCCAGTCCTTCCGCCAGATTTACGCCCAATGGTCCAACTTGATGGAGGACGGTTTGCCACAAGTGACCTAAATGACCTATATAGAAGGGTTATAAACCGAAATAACAGGCTTAGTAGACTCATTGAATTACAAGCACCTGAAATCATTATTCGAAATGAAAAGCGCATGCTACAGGAATCAGTGGATGCCTTGATCGACAACGGGAGAAGGGGCCGAGCGGTAGCTGGTAGTCACAATCATAAACTCAAATCTCTATCAGATCTTTTGAGAGGGAAACAAGGACGATTCCGACAAAATCTGCTTGGAAAGCGAGTTGACTACAGTGGAAGGTCAGTAATTATCGCTGGTCCAGAATTAAAACTCCATCAATGCGGTTTACCAAGACGCATGGCCTTAGAATTATTTAAGCCTTTTGTCATGCATCGTCTGGTACTAAAAGGTTACGCTCACAACATAAGAAGTGCCAAGAGATTGGCTGAACGTAACAGGTCAGAGGTCTGGGAAATACTCGGGGAAGTCGTAAAAGAACGTCCCGTATTACTAAACCGAGCCCCCACCCTTCATCGACTCGGTATACAGGCTTTTGAGCCAGTCTTAATTGAAGGTAGTGCGATAAGAGTCCATCCGTTAGTATGCACAGCTTTCAATGCAGACTTTGACGGAGATCAGATGGCGGTACATGTGCCTCTATCAAGAATCGCCGTGTTGGAAGCTAGAAAACTGATGTTAAGCACATTCAACATGCTTGCTCCAAGCTCTGGAGAACCAATTGTTACCCCATCGTTAGATATGGTATTGGGATGCTACTACATGACATCCATTGATGAAAATGCGCATGGAATAGGAAAGAGATTCAGTAATTTTGACGATGCCATTTTGGCCCATGAAGTAGGGGCTGTTTCACTTAGGGCTCAAATATATGCTAGAAATGATTCTGGAGAATTACTCAATACCACAGTTGGTAGAATCATATTTAATAATGTCCTCCCGACTAACCTGCCATATGTTAACGAAGAAGTTGAAAGAAATAAGTTAAAAGAGATAACCGGCAACTGCTTCCGGCTTCTAGGTAATGAAGAAACTGCAGTAGTGCTAGACGATATTAAGGATTTAGGATTCCGAAATTCCTCAAGATCAGGGGTTTCTATAGCTATCAATGATGTCAAGGTGTCGCCAAAGAAGTCAGAAATAGTGGGTGAAGCAGAAGAATCAGTAATTCAGCTTGAAGAACAGTACATGGATGGCTTGATAACAGAAGATGAGCGCTACAATGCCACAGTCAGAATATGGACCGATGCCAATGATAAATTGACCCAGGTTATAGCTGAAGATTTACCTAACTATGGCGGAATCTACATGATGGCCAACTCTGGCGCAAAGGGAAACATAGCTCAAATTCGGCAAATGGCAGGGATGAGAGGTCTGATGTCAAACCCACGAGGTAGGATCATAGATAGACCTATCAAATCTAACTTCCGAGAGGGTTTAACCGTACTCGAATACTTTATATCCACCCATGGCGCTAGAAAGGGACTTGCAGATACGGCCTTAAGGACAGCAGACAGCGGTTACCTTACTAGGCGACTTATTGACGTTGCCCAAGAAGTCATAATAACCGTCGAGGACTGCGGAGTTGGCCGAGGAATCACGGTAGAAGATTATCATGATGATACTCTCAAGGACCTATTTTATGACAGGATAAAATACAGATACACTGCATCTCCCGTGGCCAATCCTGAAACCGGTGAAATAATAATAGAAGCCGACCAAGCGTTGCAGGAAGAAGACATCGATATACTAAAAAAACAAGGGGTATCGGTCGTAGAAGTAAGATCTCCTCTTTCTTGCCAAGCTGAAAAGGGCCTCTGCAAAATGTGCTATGGGTTATCCTTGGCGAATTTGCAACCAATAATGATTGGAGATGCTGTTGGGATAATAGCTGCACAAAGTATTGGAGAGCCGGGGACCCAGTTGACAATGAGAACTTTTCACACTGGGGGAGTGGCTGGAGCAGATATAACTAGCGGATTACCTAGAGTCGAAGAATTATTTGAAGCAAGGTCACCGCGTGGAGCAGCTGTATTATCAGAGATTTCAGGAAAAGCAGAGATAATCGAAACCCCGGAAGGCCGCACCGCACGAATAATCAATTCTGAAGAGTTGGTAGACGAGTACCCCCTAGAGGGATATAAACCTCTGGTAAAAAAGGGCAGTACGGTGATAATTGGAACCCCAATAGCAGCTTCAAAAGATTCGGATGATGATTCAGTTATACACGCCCGTAATTCGGGAACAGTGGGGAAAGAAGGTGCGACAATAACAATTACATGGACAGATGAGGAACAAAGGGAGTATGCGATACCTGCGGCTTCCGACCTAGAGCTAACTAACGGTGACGAAGTGGAAGCAGGACAAGCTATTACTTCGGGACCCAAAAACCCGCAACAAATCTTAGAAATACAAGGTAGGGAATCCGTTCAATCTTACCTGATCGAAGAAGTGCAAAAAGTCTACCGGTCTCAAGGCGTTCCCATACATGATAAGCACATAGAAACTATAATTCGACAAATGCTAAGGCGGGTGCAGATCAACGAAGCAGGAGACACTGAATTTCTACCTGGTGACCCGATGGACAGAAAAGCATTCGAGGGTAAAAATGGTGAGATAATCGCCGAAGGCGGAGATCCAGCCACCGCTGTACCTATACTTCTAGGGATAACTCGAGCTTCGCTTCATATGGACAGCTTCCTAGCAGCTGCATCATTTCAAGAGACAACGAGGGTTTTAACAGAATCAGCTGTGACCGGGAAAAGAGATGTTCTATCAGGGTTGAAAGAAAATGTCATTATAGGAAGGCTAATCCCTGCTCGATATGATTTAACCGAGGAAGGTCGTAAAAAACTAGGAGTTGCAGAACTGGAAAACATGTTTGATATGGATCAACTTCCTGAATCACCACCCCCACCTGCTCTAGAAGATGAATCAGAAATGTCCACCTCAAACTCTGAGATGAGTACTTTAGAGAACCCCCAACAAATCACAGAAGAGTAATTTATCAATATAAATATTGACAAATTAATTGCAGTCATGGTTTGATGATGCAGTTAAAAACAGAATTGGAAAATGGTGCAAGTGCCCTACAGGGTTTAAAAGAGGAAGTCGGTCGAAATCCGACACTGTCCCGCAACGGTAGGCTTTAAGAAGCAAGTCCGGTCAACCACTAAGCACCACTATCTGGGTCTTCGCGGAAAGGCCGGGTTGAGATGATTACCTCCCCAACCGGCCCACACAAAGAGAGTGGGCTTTTTTATTTTCCGGCAGAAGACCAGAACTAGGCAGGTTTTTGAATAAAAGGGGGATAATTTGGTTCGGCCAGTTTTGCTTAATACTTCAATTGCCTTTGTATTGATGATAGGGATGGCTTCATGTTCCGAAGGATCCTCTCCAACTCCAAAACAACCC
>DJMH01000113.1:0-19753 GCA_002435305.1 Dehalococcoidia bacterium UBA6495 | reverse complement strand
TAAAAACCTACACCCACAAACAAATATTGCCATCTACGCCAATAACAGCTCCTACACCCATACCAATCACTAAAGAAATACAAAGTCAAAAATTCCCCAAAGATAGGATAGTCCAATATTTCTCGGCCCCATCACCCCCCACCTATGAAAAATTAACCGCTCAATTTCCCCTAACTGTCATAGCCAGAGACGGAAGTGAGATAATTTTCAATAAGCCTCCAGAACGTATAGTTGCTTACGATGCTGCGGCAGTTGAAACTATTTTCGCAATAGGTCAAGGGCACAAAATTATTGGGACCCACAGTTGGGTTTCCCATCCTGTAGAAGTAGAAAATATTGAAAAAGTAGGCGATGCATTCAATATGAATATCGAACGCATTCTTGATCTAGACGCAGATTTAGTTTTCCTATTTCATCCGACCTTCAAGGAAGAGTTGGAGAAAGCTGGGCTAAAAGTGCTTTTATTGGAATCGGTCGATGACGACTTGATGAAAATGGCTGACACCTTCAGAACATGGGGGCAGATCACTGGTGCGGTGAACGAAGCGGAAATATTAGCCAAGAACTTTGAATCAAGAATCGCCAAAATCAAATTCATTTTGGACCCGTATCATTCCGGGCCTTCTGTCTTTCAAGACGTGGGAGATCTTTGGACTCCTGGAAACAACACACTCATGGGAAATGTATTCCAATTGTTAAAACTCAAAAATGTGGCCCATGACGTAGATAATTATGGGCAATTAAGTCCTGAGGTAATCATAGACCGAAACCCTCAAATCATCATAAGTTCTAATCCTGACTTACTGTATCAAAATCCCGCTTTCAATAAATTATTGCCTATCAAAAATAAATCTATTTTTAAATCAAACGACGATTATCTTGGTATTCCTGGACCAAGATTCATATTAGGTTTAGAAGAACTAGCAAATGAATTTTACCCTGGCATTTTCAAATGAAACCCACAACTTATACCAATGATCAAGACCTTGTACTAACATATAAATATCCTTGGAACAAAATAACAATCGGGATAGTCATAATATTCATTTGTGCTGTTATTGGCGTTGCTATAGGATCCGTGTATATACCTGTCACCTCTGTATTTTTAATTCTCTTTTCCAAATTAAATTTATTTAACGAATCAACCGAACTAACACCTGCCTGGCACACCATAATTTGGAACATCAGGCTCCCCCGGGTTGTCCTTGCATTACTAGTGGGAGCATCCCTCGGAATTTCAGGGGCCACATACCAAGGTTTATTTAAAAACCCCTTGGCAGACCCATATTTAATTGGGGTCGCTTCAGGCGCATCGCTTGGTGCTACTATTGTTTTCCTGTCGGGAATACCCTTCACTTATGGATACTTCAGCCTGCTCCCTGTAGCTTCGTTTTGTGGAGGAATCATAGCGGTTTTTATCGCATACCTAATCTCCATAAAATCTGGCAACACCCATCTGTCGACACTACTTTTAGCGGGATTAGCCATTGGAGCATTTGCGACAGCTATCACAGGAATTCTGATGCTAAGAAGTGATCCTGATTTGAGGCCATTACTCAGCTGGCTCATGGGGGGCTTCATAAGGGCACAATGGTCACACTCAATATTAATAATGCCTTATATGATAATAGGCGTAAGTTTTATTTTAGGCTACAGTCGAATATTGAACACCATGCAACTTGAGGGGTATTACGCTGAATCGTTAGGCGTCAATATAGAGAAGACCAAACGCATATTGATAGTATCGGCAACCTTGGTCACAGCCGCCGCAGTCTCATTTAGCGGTTTGATAGGTTTCGTCGGTTTAATAGCTCCTCACATCATACGGCTTTTATGGGGCACAGATTATCGAACACTATTACCTCTTTCCGGCCTAGTGGGCGCTGCTTTTTTGATTCTCGCCGATTTGGCAGCTAGAACAATCGTGAGCCCCATTGAATTGCCAGTTGGAATAATAACCGCGTTGGTAGGGTCTCCGTTTTTCGTTTATGTGCTTTTAAAAACCAAAGGGAGCACTATTGATGGTTATTGATCTTCAAAATGTTTCGTTCAAATATGAAAATGTAAATGTCATTCAAGAAATTACTGCACATTTCAACCCAGGAGAATTAGTTTCTCTAGTCGGGCCGAACGGAGCTGGAAAGACTACTCTATTGAAACTAATATCCGGAACTTTGAAACCTTCATCTGGAAAGATATATATATATGATCAGCAAAGTCACAATCTTACAAATAAAAAAAGAGCGGTTTGGATATCAATGGTCCCACAAAACCCCAAACTTCCGGATGAGATCAGCATTCCAGATTTTGTGATGTTGGGACGAAATCCTCACCTTGGATTACTTCAATGGGAATCAAAGGAAGATTTCAATATAGCACGCAAATCCATGTCTTTAACAGAAATAGATTATCTCTCCAGAAGAAAATTAGGGGAGATTTCAGGTGGAGAAAGGCAACGTGCTATGTTGGCTCTTGCGATTACCCAACAATCACCAATAATGCTGTTAGACGAACCGACTTCCAATTTAGATATTTATCATCAAATCAAAGTTATGAAACTCATAAAAAAAATACACACGCTAAAATCTGGGTTCGGGGTCACTATTTTGGCTATACATGATCTAAATATCGCAGCTCAATTCAGCGACAGAATCCTTCTATTCTCAAATGGATCTATCGCTGCAGATGGGATGCCTAAAGAAGTATTAACAAAAAATAATATTGACTCCATATATGGGTCTGAAGTGACAATAATCACTCACCCAGAGCATGGCACCCCCGTAATTCTTTCCTGAAGCAGATCTCCTACTCGAGAGTACCTTCTTTTTTGTATCGCTTGGCTTGATTGGAATAAATATCGGCAAGCTCCACCTGCAGATCTAAATGTTTTTGCTGAATTTCACCTCTAACTCTTCCAGGCATACCCACAACAATGGACCTCTCTGGTATATCCATGTTCTCTAGCACCATAGTCCCCGACCCGACCACACTATTTTTTCCGATTATTACCCCGTCATTTATTATAGCCCCATTCCCGATGAGTGATTGATCTCCTATGTATTTCGCATGACACATAACTCTATGACCTACAATCACGTAGTCGCCAATTTCGACGTCATCGTCCCCATGCACCACTGAATTATCTTGAATATTTGTATATTTACCAATTCTTACCTTACCCATATCACCTCTTATAACGGTTCCAGGCCAAATACTTGATCCTTCGCCTATCTCGACATCACCTACAACATAGGCTGCTTCGCTAACAAAAGCGGTAGGATGAACCAGTGGGGTTTTATCTTCAAGGGTTTTTATCAACATATCCTCCAATTTCATTGAGATGGTAGAATAGGAATCAGTTAACTTCCTCCTATACTAAATTTTCTATTTCCTATGTCATACAACGTGAACTTGATTTCATATTTCAGGCCCCTGCCATTGATTGCTGTGACAATTATAGTTTGCTCATTACTATCTTGTGATAATAGCCCCGATAAGGCAACTCCACTCGTACCTACCGAAGAGCCCATGCTTACAAGCAATAAAACTTCCCAAGAAGCTGAAATCACCCCGACCGTCACCCCGTCAAAACCTATATCAGCATCGCCAACTCCGGAAATAGAAGCCCTGTTTCTCTACAACCGCGGCCTTAATTTATTGAGATCAGAACAGTTTACCGAATCTGTTAACGCCTTTTCCACCCTAATAAAAAGAATGCCTGATCTAGCCATCGCTTACAAATCTAGAGGTGCAGCTTATTACCATTTGGAGAGATACGAACTTGCTAAAACAGATTTCCAAAAAGCGTTAACGTTGGATGTAGACCTTGGAGGAACCCACCTATACCTAGGTTTAATACACAAAAAGGACGGAAATCTGGCGGAGGCAAAAAAAGAGTTGCAATTGGCTATTAATTTAATTCACCCAATCAGAGAAACAGAAGAATTGCTAATTGCAGAATCAGCCTTGGCAAATCTAGGGCGATAATTAGAATCAATTCGGATAGTATTTACCTAATCAGGAAAATTACGTCTCCGTCCAATATTTGATCCCCTGGCGACACGCCTGTCCCCATAATAGTGCCAGCCATATCTGATTTAAGAGTCTGTTGCATCTTCATCGATTCCAACACACATATATCCTGGCCTTCAGACACGTCATCCCCAGTCTGTACCAGAATAGAAATTATAATCCCTGGCATCGGGCTTTTGAATTCCTTGAAGTCGTCCGTTCTCACTCCAACAGAGTCGGGCATAGGATCGGAAACTTCCCGCATCGTCTCACTTGTTTTTTCTACATCCGCTAATTTCACCTCAAACCTTTCACCATCAACTAAAATAACTGCGGAGTCAGGGGTGATGCTGTCTACCTCGATCGTATACCATTTCTTTTCTACTCGAATTTTCATTGACTAAGGCACCAATGATATAAAAACGCCTGCTATTACAGCAGATCCAATCACCCCCGCCACGTTAGGACCCATGGCATGGGGCAACAAAAAATTATTCGGATTCGCTTCCTGTCCGATATGATGTGAAATGCGTGCAGCCATTGGTACAGCTGAGACACCGGCTGAACCAATAAGGGGATTTATCTTTTCATTGAGAAATAAATTCATGATTTTCGCAAATAGTATCCCGCCAATAGTCCCACAAGAGAAAGCAACTAAACCAAGAATCAATATCACCATAGTCTGCCAGTCGAAGACTCTGGCGGCGGTGAGTTGGGTGCCTACTGTAATCATTAGGAAAATTGTGGCGATATTCAAAATCTCATTAGATGCAGATTTTGTCAATCGGGGGACAACTCCACTCTCGCGGAACAAATTACCTATCATGAACATGGCAATCAATGGGGCAGATTTGGGAACCATCAATATTATCGCTATCAACGCGACGTTAGGAAATATTAATTTTTCAAGTTTTGAAACCTCTCTGAGAGGTCGCATAACTATTTGCCGCTCTTTTTCCGTAGTGAACATTTTCATTAATGGGGGTTGTATAAATGCAACGGCTGCCATGTAAGAGTAGGCTATAACAGCCGTTATACCTAATATCTCTGGTGCCAACCGTGCAGAAAGGAATATCGTTGTAGGACCGTCTGCTCCACCGATGATACCAATTGAGGCCGCCTCTTCAATTCCAAAATCCATTCCTAGAATTCCTAGAGATCCTGCCATTAAAGCTCCCCAAAATGCAACAAATATGCCTATTTGAGCGGCAGCACCCAAAAGTAAAGTTTTGGGATTTGCTATTACCGGGCCAAAATCTGTCAGTGAGCCTATTCCAAGAAAAATAATAGGCGGCAATATATTCCAAAAAGATAATCCGTAATGAAAAAAGATACCGAATATCCCTGCCTCTTGATTCAAAGAATCTGAAGTTGGTGGTGTAATTAAACCGGTCAAAGGCAGATTCGCGGCTATTATTCCCAATCCTATTGGCAGGAGTTCATATGGTTCCCAGTCTTTTTTTATGGCGAGGTATATAAATATAATGCCAACAAAAATCATCACGACATCTCGCCACCCTAAATTGGCGAGGCCTGTTGTTCTTATAAAATCAAGAAGTTGTTCCATCACTTATGTGCACCATCAATGTGACCGATTCTATTATTTCACCTTGGAATCTATTTCAGGATCACGTCCTTTAGCAGCCAGAAAAGCAAAGGCAGCGGCGGCTGCCTTTGCTTTTCTGGCCAACTCCTGTTGTTGCTCTTCGCTAGGAGGTACGTAGGGAGGGTCTATTTTATTAGAAACGTATTTAGTCGCTAATATTGAGACAATCAATACTAAAAGGAGTATAAATGATGTGCCCATACCAATAACTGTTAGATAGGCACCTTCTGTTAGGATCGATGAGTCGATGAGAATTACACCAGTTATGCTAGGATTTTAGGACGTAAGGATTTTACACTATTATCAATATTTTGTCGGAACCCGAAACGACATTACAATAGCAAATACCATTTATGATCGATAACCTCATTAAAGCTGCCATCTTAAATAAACAAATTTATCCTGAATTTAAAAACCGGCCAGAACTTGTCATACAATCTCTGGGGACGGTGGCAATTACGGGCTTTTCAAGCGCAATATACCTGCATTACAAAGGTACCGTGATTAATTCAGAAAGCGATTTCGCTCGCCTTCAAATGATGGCAGTAGCATTTTCCACTATTTTTGTTGGGCTGATGATGTGGTCATTCATCACCAACACGTTATGCGGGCTTATGGGGGGAGACGCAGAGTTTAGAGATACTGTTCGTAGTACTGGCATAGCATATGGTCCGGGAGTTGGATTAATTTTAGCAACGATCCCCATAGTGGGAGATTACATACTATTAATAACTTTAGTGTGGTTATTAGTCGCGGTAACCGTCGGGGTAAAAACAACTCATAACATTACCCTTTTGAAAGCATTTTTCCCTTCGGTGATAGGGTGGTTCATCGCATGGATATTGCTTCCATGGTTGATGATTATAGGCCCATATTTCACGAATTCTATGGTGGATTAGGAATTAGAAACGAATTTCGTTACGATGTCCCATTGGCCTGATAGTAGTTTTTTAGTATTTTGAAATAGTGAGGCTTCCACCATACCTGTATCCATACCTTTAAGCTCAGCAATTTTTTCCATAATGGGTCTTAGGTAACGAGGCTCTGTCCAATTATCACGATTTTTTTTAAATGGTTGAGGGGCCGAATCCGTCTCAATAACTATGTTTTCTATCGGGATCTTAGCGACGACTTCTTGAAGATGGGGTAACCGAAATATTGGCCTGGCAATTGATATATAAAATCCCAAATCTATGACCTGCCGAGCCTCCTCTAATGAACCTTGAAAATAGTGCATTATTCCACCTACTTCATAGCCCTTTTCTTCTTTCAAAACTCTCAAACAATCCTGATGAGCTTCTCGGCTGTGAAAGACGATAGGTAATTTTAGTGCCCTAGCGATACTAATTTGCTCTCTGAAGGCTGAAAATTGCCACGCCCTGTCAGGCATACCCTCCATATAATCTAATCCGATTTCGCTCATCACTATAACCTTTGGTTCAGTTGAAGCTAATTCCGTTAATGTCTGATAGTCTTTCGTCGTCAGCGGTTTGGATATGTCCATTGGATGTACTCCCACCCCAGAAAAAAAGGGGTGGAATCTTCGTGACAGCTCAATACACCGAATAGAGGAATCGACCGTCGTACCTGCACATATGACGAACCCAACTCCCACATCGTGACCTCGGCCTAAAATAGCCTCAATCTCACTATCAGGAAAAGCATCTAAATGAACATGGGTGTCAATCAACATATGGGACCATCATAAACGTAATGTCAAAGATTACTGACGTTGATTATACTTAAATCATCAATCACCATAAAGGTTAATTATTGAAATTGTGTAATGGCCCCTCCCGTATGAAAAATTTCGTGCACCTAGCAGTGATATTTGGCCTCGTAACAGGATTTGTTTCTTTCGCATGTACAGATCAATCCAAATTGAAACCGGAAATTTTCAATAATCAACGTTCTATGAATATGGATAAGGCACCCCTGCCTACAATAGGAATAAAACTAAGCCCTGAGGCAGCTCACCCGCCTATCCAAGAAACGGTGACGCCTACCCCTCTATCAATAGAAAAAGAATCTCCAGATAATATATTAGGACCCACCACTTCTAAGAAGAATAATCCGCCGGTATTTCAGGGAAAACGAGGCGGAACCTTAAAATTGATTTCGAAACATTATTTCGACTCATTAGACCCTCATGAAAATTATTCTGGCGCACACGCCGCCTGGGGAATGGGAATAATTTATCAAAGACTTTTGAAATTTAGTAATGGACCCAACATCACATTACCTTCTAAAGCCACGGAATGCGATGTCTGCAAATCATGGCAAATGGTAGATAACAAAACGTTTGTTTTTGATGTTGACACAAATATCAAGTGGATATCTGAAGAATCGGACAGTATGAAAACCGTGTCGCCAGAAGACATAAAGTTTAGTTTAGATCGCCAGATGGCTAAAGATCAGGAACATTGGAACAGGTTTCATATGGTCCGCAGTATAGATATAAAGTCCGAAGATCAAATTCAGATAAACTTAAATGTCCCGGATGCAGATTTTTTCATCTCTTTAGCAGACGGGAGATCTAAATTATTATCAAAATCAAACATCAGTAACTCCACGAAAATGGAATCAGTTCCACCCATTGGGTCTGGTCCTTGGAGGTTGGCGAAACTTGTAGCCGATTCCTATTCATCAGTAGAAAATGTTTATTCAGCACCTAATCCTCCATATTTGGATTCTATAGAGTTTCATATCATCACAGATCCTCAAGCAAGATTAAGCGCCTATAGCGTGGGGTTGATTGACGTTTATAACATAGAGAATTATTTATCAGAGTTAGACATAGCACTTGAAAATCCGGAACCAGGACTAGGTTTTGAAATAGTTTTTAACACAGCAATACCACCATTTAACGATGATAGTACGAGATTTTTGGCCAGATCATCGATAAATCCTGACGAGATCATCCAAAAAGCCTGGCACAATTATGCTTTTTTCTCATTAGGGTTTGTCACCAATCATCCATCATGGATTCCGGACAGGTCTGATTGGGAATCACATTTTTACCCCTTCCAACAACCAGAAGCCTTAAAAGAAATTGTTCCAATAGTCATAACCACAAGTGATTTTGGTTCACGGTATAAGGAAAGCGCGGAAATTGCCTCCCAACAGCTTGAAGCTGTGGGGTTTGACCCAATAATTAATTTTGTGAACCGTAGGCAATATGTCGAAAAAGTCTGGAGGCAAGGTGATTTCGATGTGTTAATGGGGCCAACATTTCCTCAATCATCGACAAACAGTTTTGTTATCCCGGTACTTCACAGTCAAGGTGAATGGAATACCTCAAATCACCAAGATTCGAGACTAGATGAGCTCATAGAAGAACAGTCCCAAGAATACAATCTTGAAAAACGCTCCGAGATCATCAATAGCATAAACATTCACCTACTAGAGAAATCCTATCGTTTCATGCCCGCGACCCAAAAAAGCCTATGGGCATGGACTGAGGATTTAAAAAACATGCATCCAAACTTTTCTGGGTTCGAATATTCACATTGGGAGAGAGTGTGGCTCGATCGTTGATTTATTTTCTTTCTGAAAGAGCATCCTCAAGAGCAGACCACGCCAATAACGCACATTTTACCCTTACAGGGAAATTCCTAACGCTAATCAAAGCTGAAAGCTCTCCTAAAAATTCACCTCCCACATTTTCCCCGGTAGGTTTCCTCATTGACTCGACAAACCTGATGGATAGTAGTGCTGCTTCTTGAATCGTTAAACCGGTGACTGCCTCTGACAACAATGACCCAGAAGCCATATTTATAGCGCATCCATCCCCAGAAAATTGGATGCGCTCAATTAAGTTTTTGCCCTTTAAGCCAATTTGAAAATGGACTTCGTCACCACAAAAGGGGTTTATCGCATCGCCTGTTAGATCAAAATGATCAATTAATGAAGTGTTTCGAGGGTTTCGGCAATGATCAAGGATAACTCTATCCCTATAAATATCATCGATATTATTTTGATCCATCCCTGAAATACCTCAGCGCTTCTGTTACACCATCTACCAAAATATCCACTTCCCTTTCGGTGTTATATAAGTAAAAGCTTGCTCTTACAGTGGCTGCCACTCCCAAGCTCCGTACCAAGGGCATAGCACAATGATGCCCTGTTCTTACAGCAATGCCCATCCTGTCAAGGAATGTTCCCAAATCGTGGGGATGAACATCTACCGTATTAAAAGAAAATACTCCACCCCTTACCTCAGGATCGTCCGGTCCAAACAGGTCCATGCCGTCTAAATCTGCTTCCTTAAACTTATTTAATGCGTAACTGGTTAAATTCTTCTCATGCGTTCTAACATTCTCCATACCTAGGTCATTTAGATAATCAACAGCGGAGCCAAGCCCAATAGAATCAGCTATGTTAGGAGTCCCGGCCTCAAATCTCATTGGCAAATCTGCCCAAGATGCCTCTTCATAAGATACTTCCAGTACCATTTCGCCTCCCATCAGGAAAGGTTCCATAGTGTTCAATATATCCCGCTTCACATACAGGGCCCCTATTCCTGTGGGTCCTAACATTTTATGCCCTGAAAATACTAAGAAGTCACAATCCAATTCCTGAACATTCGTAGGCATATGGGGTACACTCTGCGCTCCGTCTACCAAAATTTTTGCGCCCTGTTGATGAGCTTTTTGTCCCAATTCTCTTACTGAATTAATAGTGCCTAAGGCATTTGACATATGAACTGCCGATACAAGAACTGTCCTCTCTGTAATCAGGTCATCAACTTTATCCATATCTAACGTTCCGTTTTCTCGCATGGGGATAAACTTTATGACTGCGTTTTTCCTCCTGGCAAGTTCTTGCCAGGGAACCAAATTGCTGTGATGTTCCATTGGGGTCAACAAAATCTCATCTCCTTCATGCACATTGTCTTCCCCCCATGAATAAGCGATGAGATTTAAACCTTCAGAAGCATTCCTAGTCCACACAACTAAGTCAGAAGACTCAGAATTAATAAATGTAGCCACTTTTTCCCTTGCTTCTTCAAATTTATCTGTGGCCTCCATACTTAATGTGTGAACACCTCTGTGAACGTTTGCATTATAATTTTCGTAGTAATCAACTAAAGCATCGATTACCTGTCGAGGTTTCTGGCTAGTAGCAGCATTATCTAGATAAACCAAAGGGTTACCATAGACATTTTTAGATAGGATCGGAAAATCATCTCTTATTTTTTCAACATTGAACATTAAATAAATTTACTCCCAAACAAAGATGACATTTAGGTGTTGCTTTATAGCTGTAATTTGATTAATTGAGTTCTTCTAGCTAAATCAGATACCGTTATTGAGAATAAAACCCCGTGTATTGCTTCCTCAACCGTCCTCCATATTTCTTTCTGGGCACATGCTGGGGAATGAACGCAGAAATTATCGTCAATCAAGCAATTGACCAAATTATCCGTACCATCCAACACTTCCATGATAGAACTCAAATGTATTCTTTCCGGATCAACCGCCAGTTCATGACCTCCGTTCGGACCTCTGGTACTTTTGACAAATCCCGCCCTTTTCAAAGAGTTAAGTACCTGGGCGAGATATGCATTTGGTATGGCAGTTCTCTGCGAAATATCGGAGGCTCTCAGTGAATTCCCATCAGAACCATACATTGCTAAATCCACCAGTGCTCTCACACCATAATCAACTTTAATCGGTACATGCATAGCTCACCTCACCTTACAGTAGAAACTACTCAGTAGATACAACGTTATTTTCATCATGAATTGCTGAATGCAAAGTGTGCCAAGCAAGGGTGGCACATTTTATTCTCGCCGGATATCGGGAAACTCCCTGGAGAATTTCTAAGTCACCCAATAAGTCGGAGTCATATGAGTCTCCAGGATTTCTGGTAATCATTTTTCGGAATGCCTCAAACAAGTTTTCAGCGTGATCTAATGTCTTTCCTTTCAATTCCTCAGTCATCATCGATGCCGAGGATTTGGATATTGCACATCCAACCCCGATGAACGCTAAATCAGATACTAAGCCGTCTTTTAAGTGTAGCTGAAGTGTAATTTGATCACCACATAAAGGGTTGAATCCATTCGCAGAATTGGTTGGATTTTTGATCTCTCCAAAATTGCGAGGTCTTCTATTATGATCCATCACGATTTCTTGATATAAATCCTCGAGGTCATACATCACTAAAACTCAAACCTATGACTAGGCAAAGAACTAAGAAAAGATTCCCCAAGATATGATCTCAGTTCTGGTATTTCTACCTTATCAATTATTTCCCCGGCGAATCCATAAATTATCAATCGACTAGCGGCTTCTAGATCAATTCCCCTACTCCTCATATAAAAAACGGTATCGGCATCTATATTCCCGGCGGTAGCCCCATGGGCGCATTTCACGTCGTCAGCGTATATAAACAACGCCGGTTTACTATCTACTTCAGCATGTGGTGACAGTATTAAATTTTTATCTGATTGTACGGAATTCGTCTTCTGTGCTTCTTTCCTAACTAAGACTGTACCGCCAAACACCGCCCTTGATCTACCTGCTAGTATTCCTTTGTAAAATAGGTTGCTCTGACAGTTCGGACGAACATGGTCAATATTAATGAAATTATCCATATGCTGAGCACCATTTGTGAAATACAAACCTTGCAAATCACAGGAGGCATTTTCCCCCTCTATCGACACATTTAAGTCATAGCGTCCGATTCCGCAACCACGGAAAAACGATCTAGAATTAAATGCTCCATTGGTATCTATTCTTACCCTGCCATAGCCGACATCATAGGTATCATCAGTCTCATTCATTAAACGATAATGATTAACAGTTGCGTCCTCCCCCACATATATTTCAGAAACGGAATTAGTAAATGTCTGATCGCCGCTGCCCCCAACGTAATTCTCAATGACACTGACTATGGAATTCCCACCTGTAGTTATCAAAACTCGAGGATAATTCACTGTGTCGGACAACCCTTGATTGAAAAAAATAAGGTTTATGACAATCCCGGAGTTCTCTCCTTCGGGAACCGTTATTATCGGACCATCTGACATGAATGCCGTATTCAATGCAGCAAATCCATCGTCTGAATAATCCATAATCCCGCCAACATTGCTGGTAAGATTTTCAGCCAAGTCATTTGAAGCCATATTGGAAATTTGTATATTTGTGGACAAACTACCTGAAAAGGTCTCTTGATAATGGCCATTAACAAAGAGGAGATTAATCCAAGATTCGTGCCATGGAGCTATCAATTTAATGTCGTTTGAATCCATTTTTTCAAACTTTCCCGAAGAATATTCGACATCTGCTATCGGTCTGGCATTAGTGTATTTCCACTTCTCATTGCCTTTTCTTCGTACGGGGAAACCTATTTCCCGAAAGGTATCCATTGCTTTATTCCTCAGATCGGATGACCAACCTGGGTTAATAGAGGAAAGGTTATCAAAATCCTCTTCGTATTTATTCAGGAGTGAGCTAGCCTTTTGCATTAAGGGTTCACCTCTTCACCAACAACATCCTTTACCCAGTCGTATCCTTTTTCTTCTAATTCCATTGCAAGGCTACTACCACCAGAACGTACTATCTTACCGTCTACTAAGACGTGTACATAATCAGGAGTAATATAATCCAAAATCCGCTGATAGTGGGTGACGATTAGAACTGATTTCTCAGGACTTTTAAAAATATTTACCCCATGGGAAACAATTCTTAAAGCGTCGATATCCAACCCAGAGTCTGTTTCGTCTAATAAAGCTAAGGTGGGATCCAATAGTGCTAGTTGCAATATTTCGTTCCGTTTTTTCTCTCCACCCGAATACCCCTCATTCACAGAACGCCGCACAAGGTCTGGATCCATTTCCATGAGTTTTCGCTTTTCTTCAAGCAATTTATCGAAGTCTCTTATTTTGAGCTCTTCCTGCCCGTTTTCATTTCGGATAGCATCAATAGCAGATTTCAAAAATTGCCAAGTCCTAACCCCTGGTAGTTCAACAGGATATTGGAATGCAAGAAATATGCCGGCCCTAGCCCTGATTTCAGGTAGAACTTCGAGTATACTGCTCCCCTTGTAAACAATATCTCCGCTGATGACGCTATAGCCAGGTCGACCGGCTATAACGTTTGCGAGAGTACTTTTGCCAGAACCATTAGGCCCCATAATGGCATGCACTTCCCCAAAACCAATGCTAAGATTTATTCCTTTTAATATCTCTGTTTCCGCTACAGAGACGTGCAAATCTTTGATTTCAATTAATTTCTGAGAATTTGACATTTAACCTACCGCACCCTCCAAACTCACTCTCAATAATTGTGAAGCTTCCATAGCAAATTCAAAAGGCAGCTCTTTAAAAATACCACGACAAAACCCATTTATTATCATATAGTTGGCTTCCTCTAAATCTATACCTCGTTGCTGAAGATAGAAAAGCTGATCGTCATTAACTTTCGAAGTCGTGGCCTCATGACCCATTTTAGCGGTGGGGTTACGTACTTCTATATAGGGAACAGTATGGGCACCGCACTCATCACCGATTAACAAAGAGTCACACTGAGTGAAATTTCTGGCGTTATCTGCGTTAGCCAATATAGAAACCTGGCCCCGATAAGTGTTCTCTGCCTTACCGGCCGAAATCCCTTTTGCAATAATAGTGCTTTTGGTGTTCTTACCGATGTGTATCATCTTTGTTCCAGTATCGGCTTGTTGATAGTTGTTGACCAAAGCAACTGAATAGAATTCACCAACAGAATTATCACCTTGGAGAATCACACTAGGGTATTTCCAGGTTATTGCAGAACCAGTCTCAACTTGAGTCCAAGATATTTTTGAATTCTCGCCTCTAGCGGCCCCCCGCTTTGTGACAAAATTGTAAACACCACCTTCGCCATTTTTGTCCCCTGGATACCAGTTCTGTAAGGTGGAGTATTTTATCTCTGCATCCTTTAGAGCAACCAGCTCTACAACAGCCGCATGCAACTGATGGCTCTTTCTCATCGGAGCAGTACATCCTTCCAAATAACTGACGTAACTGCCTTCATCAGCAATTATCAAGGTTCTCTCAAATTGCCCGGAGTCAGCCTCATTGATCCTAAAATAGGTCATTAATTCAATCGGGCATCGGACACCCGGTGGGACATAACAAAACGATCCGTCACTGAAGACTGCCGAATTAAGTGTTGCATAAAAATTATCGCTATACGGAACCACAGAACCCAGATATTTTTGAACCAAATCGGGGTATTTTTGTACAGCCTCACTTATGGGACAGAATATAACCCCGGCCTCTTTCAACGTGTCCTGGTAGGTAGTTGCTACAGAAACACTGTCGAGAACCGCATCGATTGCTACACCTGATAATTTTTCCTGCTCATGTAAAGGAATCCCCAATTTATCAAATGCCTCGAGTATTTCTGGGTCCACCTCATCAAGGCTTTTCGGTGCGTCATCGCTGGACTTAGGTGCGGCGTAGTAGATAATGTCTTGAAAATCAATGTTCTCAAACTTGACCTTCGCCCACTTTGGAGAGGCGTCATCCCCTTGCTTTACCCAGTGTTCGAATGCCTTCAACCGCCATTCCAACAACCAATGTGGTTCCTTTTTCTTTGCAGATATAAACCGGACAATGTCTTCATTCAAACCTTTTGGAGCCACATCAGATTCTATATCAAATTCAAAGCCCCATTTGTATTGGGTATCTTCCACTCCTGTCTGCCTGGATATAACTTTTTGGTCAGCCATTCAAGACTTCTCCTTCAGTGATTTCCTCTTTTGGTAAGCAACAGTATGGCGTGGAAGCCCCATTAATATTTGGGCCCACACCGTAAAAGTTTGTTGAGTTAATTAGTCAACAATAGTCGAACAAATATAACATTTGTAGGATCTAGAGGTCAAAAAGGCTTCTTAACCTATAAGTGGGAAAATAGCCGCAAAGAAAAGCTTTTGATTTCTATATGTTTTACCCCAACCCCATTATTTGTACGACAACCTCTCTACTGCCAACCATTTCGCCTTTCATGCCATCAAGTTCGACCATAAATATTCGTTGCCACTCACCTAATGGCATCTCTCCGTCGATCACGGGTACTGTTTCACTAGAGCCGAGTACTAGATGCTGGCAATGGGAATGACCATTGGGGCATTCATTCTCATGCATGTGTACTGTCCTCACATCGAAATCGTTATGTCTATAAGAAGCATTTTTGGAAGAAATATTTTCCAACATTACTTTGAAATCTTCGAGCAAAAGCGGCTCATTCTCCTGTATGACAACGGCCGAGGTAGTGTGACGTGAGAATACAAGAAGCATACCACTGGAAATCCCGGAATCTTTTAGAAACCTATTCACTTCATCTGTTATATCAATAAATTCAGGCGACGCACTAGAGGGTACTTTCAAATAATAAGTAAAGGTTTTCATCGTGGCGTGCGAAACGCTCATATATCAACCCACCTCGCAGGGTATCAATTCAAATTCATTATTCCAGTTGGAGAAACTATTATAATAGATATCAGGAAACTTCACTCATAGCCAGATTCTACTTTAAAAGCTTCTATCTACAAGAAAAGATACCAGTTCTTGAAATTCCTCCCTCGAGTTTTTACTGAACCCTATGTTTTGTATGTCTTTACTGACATCTAAGGCATAATCTTCGACCAGTCCCTGGCAATAGTGCCTAGCTTCTGTAGCATCTAAAATATCCAAAACACGGTCGACATGATGATCTTGTATGGATTCCATGGAGTACAGCTCAGATATCTCTTCTTGATACGTTTGGGTTTGTGATTCCCGAGCATGAATGATAGGAAGAGTGTTTTTCTTTCTGCGTATGTCGGAACCAACGGGCTTTCCAGTAGATGCAGTATCACCCCAAGTGCCCAAAATATCATCCTTGATTTGGAACATAAACCCTAGCTTAACTCCGATTTCCCGAAAAGTATCTGCAACTCTTCCACCTCTAGAGCCAATAATAGCCCCTATGTGAACTGATGACCTGAGTAGTGCTCCTGTTTTATGGGAAATCATTTTCATATACTGATCCACACCTATGCTATTCCCGCCCTCAAAAGATATATCCATGTATTGACCTTCGATCATTTCTAAACAAGCCTCTGATACGATTAATGACGAAGCAGATAGAAGTTTTGGATCGTCTGACGGCATAGTAAACATAGATCTATCAGCCAGCACCCTCATCACATTTCCAGCAACTAAGGCTTTCGGAATGCCCCATACATTCCAAAGAGTAGGGCGATGGTGCCTTATCTCGTCTGAATCTTGTATTTCATCGTGTATCAGAGAAAAATTATGTATTAACTCAAGTGATACCGCCGCTGGTAGCGCTTTCCCTATGTCCCCCCCTAAGGCTTCACAAGTAAAAAGGCATAAAGAGGGCCGTATGCCTTTCCCTTTTTCAGCCTCGAGGGGCACACCATTGGTATCCGACCAGCCCATGCAATATCTCAACATATCGTACAAGAAGATGGATCGGTCCGAAATTGCATCTTTTAACGCAAGGTCCATGACATCTCTATACCTACTAAGAACTAAAGGGAGCTCTGGTTTCAAATGGACACCATCAGACAATTTTTTTTCTCAGATTATTAATTTTTACCAAATGATCCACATTGTATTGGTTTCACCAGACGATCATAAAGGAGTGTCCAATATTAGTAGGTTATTACAAACGGGTAGTTTAGCGAATTTAATACCCAGAAATTATCGAATATGGTCATTTGTTTGTGCGTTTTTTTCACTTGCTAGGGAAAAGAGCGGTGTGCTATATTTCGGCATGGAATTGTAGCGGTCAAGTGGGAATTTTTTTATGTGTCTCGACTACACCCAATCCTCAGAGATAACGGTATAAATAATGGCTGACGAAATGAACACCTACTTCACACAATACGGTATTATCGCCATATTTGCCGCATTGGCTGTTGCAGTGCCCACTAGCATGCTTCTAATTGGTTGGGCACTATCCCTATTAAAAGTGAGACCCAAGAAACCATCATTTGTGAAAAATAGCATATATGAATGTGGGTTTGAGACCATTACTGAACGATGGAGCCAATTTAATTTTCGATATTACAGCATAGCCTTGCTATTTGTAATTTTTGATGTCGAAGTGGTTTTCTTATTCCCATGGGCAGCCTCCTTCGGGACCATGTCCGAAGAATTTGGTTTATTTGTTCTCGGAGAAATGACAGTTTTCATCGGCATACTAGTGTTAGGCTGGATCTATGCATGGAAAAAAGGTTCACTTGAGTGGAGTTGAATGGATACATGATAAACACGAACAATCCAAAACAACCTTTAGTAATTCCTTTACATGATACGACTTGGGATTTAGATAGGAAGGAAGGTAGTTATGTCAATGAACTTAAAGCCACACATACAGACCCTCTGTCTGAGCCTCTGCTGGAAGTTCCTGACGATTTAGGCCGAAATGTGGCAGTAACCTCAGTTGATGCATTGGTGAATTGGGGCCGTAAATCTGCCGTTTGGCCACTATCTTTTGGCCTCGCGTGCTGCGCTTTTGAAATGATGGCAAGTGCCATGTCTAGATTTGATCTTTCTCGGTTCGGCATGGAAGTGTTCAGGCCATCGCCACGACAAGCAGACCTTATGATCATTGCAGGTACGGTAACATGGAAAATGGCTCCCGCAATTGAAAGAGTTTACGAACAGATGGCTGATCCCAAATGGGTTATTTCTATGGGGGTGTGCGCTACCAGCGGGGGGCCATATTATGGTTCATACAGCGTTGTACCCGGAGTAAATCATATTATCCCTGTCGATGTTTACGTGCCAGGATGCCCGCCCCGGCCGGATGCCCTTCTATATGGAATTATGCAGTTACACGAAAAAATCAAACGTTATTCTGTAAAAAACAGAGGGTGATCTTGACTAAGATTATCACCGGAGAAGAAATTTCAAAATCCATAGAAAGTACACTCGCTAACGCAGTTGTTGCTTCAGATGAAACTGCTATGTGGGTTTCCCCAGAGGACATCCATGAGGTATGTAAAACCCTTAAAAATCCTGATGGATTAGACTATTCTTTCCTCACCGCTATAAGCGCAGTTGATTACATTGAATACTTTGAAGTTGTCTATCATTTGACATCACTCAGAAACAATTGCTCATGCATAATCAAGGTAAAGACCAGGGGCAGGGAAAACCCTAAAGTACAGTCAGTATCAGATATTTGGCAGGCTGCTGACCTACAAGAAAGAGAAATATGGGATTTAATGGGAATCAAATTTGAGGGTCATCCAAACCTAAAGAGGATATTGCTTTGGGAAGGCTTCGACGGCCATCCTCTTCGAAAGGACTTCATAGGCTGATTTTATGGCGACCATTAGAACAGAACCAGTAACTATAAATCTAGGTCCTCAGCACCCTAGTACCCATGGTGTGTTCAGGTTGCGTGTTACTTTTGATGGCGAAGAAATAGTGGATCTGGAACCAGTATTCGGTTACCTTCATCGGGGAACCGAAAAATTAGCTGAATCCAGAAACTATGTCCAAATAGTGACTCTGACAGATCGGATGGACTACGTAGCGAGTATGTCAAACAACTTGGCATATGTGAGGACTGTCGAAAAATTATCCGATATTAAGGTCCCAGAAAGAGCTCAATATATACGGGTCATAAGTGTCGAACTACAAAGAATCGCCAGCCATCTTATGGCCACTGGTTTCCTTTTAAACGACCTGGGTGCCCTTGCAACCCCACTAGTTTATTGTTTTCGAGAAAGAGAAAGAATTCTAGATCTGTTTGAAATGCTGTGCGGCGCAAGGATCACCTTAAGCTACATGAGACCAGGCGGGGTCTTCCAAGATACTCCTGAAGAGTTTTGGGATTCATTGAACACCTTAATATCAGATTTCCCAAATTACCTTGATGAATTGGAAAGCCTAATAACAACCAACGAAATCGTGCTGGCCAGAACGATAGGGGTAGGTTTACTTTCCGATGCCCAAGCAATAGATTCAGGAGTAACTGGCCCCATACTCAGGGCTTCAAGTGTCAAATGGGATTTAAGAAAAGCCAACCCTTACGAAATATATGACAGAGTGAATTTTGACATACCGATTGGAAGCTCTGGAGACACATACGACCGGTATTATGTTCGTCTTCAAGAAATGCGAGA
>DJMH01000074.1:1716-3378 GCA_002435305.1 Dehalococcoidia bacterium UBA6495 | reverse complement strand
TTGTTGAAATTCCGACAATTGGAATCTCAACACCCGCGCTCAAGGATTTAGCAACACTCATTCCAACTCTTAAGGCACTAAATGCACCCGGACCCTTCGCTACAAATACTGCCGCCAAATCTTTTACAGCTATTTGCTGTCTATTTAATACACTCTCTATAGCAGGGGCGAGTTCGACTGAATGGTTTCTCTGAGAATGCCAAGTTAACTCTTGAATCAACTCTCCTTTTTCAGAGATTCCAACCGTAGCGTATCGAGTGGAAGTATCTATGCATAGTTCCATTATTTTAATTCACCAAGCCCATAGATCTTGTGATTTCTCCACCTATTTTATCCAAACGATCCGACGGCCATTCCATGTCTATTTTTCTTTGATTCTCAGAAAGAAAGGAAAAATCGACCGTTAAACTTTCATTTGGGAACGATTTATTCGCCTTGTCAGCCCATTCCACAATACAAACCCCGTCACCATACAAATATTCGTCAATTTGCATTCTTTCAAGATTTTCAACACCGTCTAATCTATAAAGATCCATATGGTATATCGGAAATTTCGCTTCGTATTCAGTTATCAATACAAATGTGGGGCTCCTTGCAAAATCGTCAGATCCGATGCCTTTAATAATCCCCTGGGTCATTTTTGTTTTCCCGCTCCCCAAATCTCCACTCAGTAATATCACGTCTCCAGGGGAAATGAATGATCCGATAATTTTGCCTATCTTTATAGTATTTGATTCACTTGTGCTGACTACAGTTAAAGTCATAATTTCCTATCGCAAAAGGATTGATTGAAATACACTACAACTAACGATACCAAATATATGTAGGGAAAACTCCATGAATTTCGAACAACTAAATGAAACTGTCTTACCCACAGTTATCGCGACTCCTGACAATTATGATCCTACACACGAATATGGAATGGTGGTGCTGATGCATGGTTTTGGTAGTCATATGGGAGACCTGGCAGGACTGGCACCGTTAATCAATGAAACCGATTTTATTTACGTCTGCCCAAACGCCCCAATTGAGATGACCATTGGGTTCGGTCAGCAGGGCTATGCATGGTTTCCTGCCGGCGGGCAAACTGAACCTGATGACATTGACAAAGCAGTTTCCCAACTTCAAACATCTGTCGATTTTGCTATAGATAAATACCGGCCAAACCAATCCAATATTTATATAGGTGGATTCTCCCAAGGCGGAATGATGACGATGCATGCAGGCCTCACTCGGCCAGATATTTATAAAGGCGCCATCATATTGAGTTCCCGACTCACCCAGGTCGACCTCTTCACTGACAAGATCGTTCATTTGGACAAAATTCCCATATTTATGTCGCATGGTACAAACGACCTTGTTATATCTATTAAAGATGGCCGTGATACAAAAGAGTTATTGGATGAATACGGATATCAAATAGAATATCAGGAATACCCAATGGCACATGAAATCAGAGAGGAGACCATATCTGACTTAAAAGATTGGCTCAGCAAAAACTAGGTAAAGTAATTTGGACCTGATGGGGGTATAGGGTTAACTGCTGTTGTTGCAGAAAGAGAACTCGGTGCCGGAAAAAATTTCGTTACTGCTCGTCATAAACAGCAGGCTAACATGGCGTGATATGTAAGAGTTACATCAAAGATATATCTAGGGGGCAGA
>DJMH01000074.1:555-1320 GCA_002435305.1 Dehalococcoidia bacterium UBA6495 | reverse complement strand
GTTGAGATTTTAGTTCCTGAACCCGGGCCCAATGAAGTATTGATTAAAATCAAGGCCTGTGGCGTGTGCCATACGGATCTTCACTATCGTGAAGGTGCAATCAATAATGAATTCCCTTTTCTGCTAGGGCATGAGGCGGCTGGTTATGTAGAGGAGATAGGGGAGGGGGTGACCAATGTCACGGTAGGGGATTTCGTGATTATCGCCTGGAGATCTCCGTGTGGTAGGTGTCGCTCATGTCTTAAAGGCAAACCCTGGTATTGTTTTGACAGTAGAAACGCTGTTCAGAACATGTCATTGGAGGATGGTTCTACTCTTTCACCTGCTTTGGGCATTGGTGCTTTCTCAGAGTTAACGTTAGTTGACGCAGGACAGGCTATAAAGGTGGATGCAGCTGTTAATCCCAATACGGCTTCTTTGCTGGGTTGTGGTGTAATGGCAGGTCTTGGGGCTGCTATAAATACAGGATCAATTGCGATGGGAGATTCCGTAGCTGTTTTTGGATGTGGAGGTGTTGGAAACGCTGCAATAGTTGGCTCTAAGTTGGCCGGAGCCCAGAAAATAATAGCAGTGGATATAGATGACCAAAAATTGGAGTGGGCCACGGAGTTTGGAGCCACTCACACTGTAAATAGCCGAAGCACTGATCCAGTAGATTTTATCCGTAGTGTTACTGATGGGAATGGAACAAATGTAACTATTGAAGCGGTGGGCAACCCAAAGACATATGAACAAGCCTTTTATGCCAGAGACCATGCAGGGGTT
>DJMH01000074.1:0-163 GCA_002435305.1 Dehalococcoidia bacterium UBA6495 | reverse complement strand
GTATTTGGACGGGGAGGTTCCCTAAAATCTTCTTGGTATGGTGACTGCCTTCCTTCCAGGGATTTCCCCAAATTCATTGATCTTCACTTGGATGGAAGGATAAATTTGGACAAATTCGTAACGGAGACAATATCTATATCGGAAGTGGAGACTGCTTTTGAAA
>DJMH01000031.1:847-2804 GCA_002435305.1 Dehalococcoidia bacterium UBA6495 | reverse complement strand
AGTTCATCTATATTTTCAGGAGTGATCTGGGTTAGTTGAGAGAAACGTTGTTCTTTATAGGTCTGCCCGTAAGTAGGCCAGCTACCGGGCTCGCTAATAGGCAAATTAATGATACGTTGATCGTCAACCCAACCCGGTTCAGTGGCAACAACTGGAGCTATCGGAGCAACTGAGGCTGCCGAATTAACCGACTCTGTTGGAGTTACAAGAGGCGGAGCTTGCGCACTACTATTACTTTCAATATTGGTTGAAGGGACATCTGCATCGCAGGCTCCGAGAAATCCTGCCATAAGTAGTCCGATGGATAAATTTGTGTGGTTCTGGAACTTCCTCATGGGCTATGGCTCACACTTGTTAACTATTTTGGTTGTTTTTCTTAGCGTAGGCTTATTCTAGGATAAGGTTAAACAAACCAATCTTCAAAAATAGTATGACATACACAGGGTCGGAACCAAACTGACAAAGGGTTGGCATTGGAGGGGAATGGTGAGAATCGACAGATTTAAACAGGCGATGCAGTGTGTTACTGGGAGCATAGTAGCGGACTAACTCCACTTTCTTTGTAATTCTAAGTATTCTCTGACCCGCATGGCGGTGTATATTTAATTTTTGAAATTACTTTTTCCCTGCGGATCTAGATATGAGAACAGTATTACAATTAATTTTGGGTTTAGCTCTAGTTGCACTTCTTTCTAGTTGCGCCGGTATTAATAAACTTGAATTGATGGAAAGTGCCGAACTATCAGATGGTTGGAATGACATCGTCGCTAACGGTGCCTACTGCTCAGATGGAACAGATTACAACTTTTCCGTTAAACCTGGGGATCCTGCCAAAGCACTCCTTTTTCTTCAAGGTGGCGGGGGTTGTTGGAACGGTATGATGTGCCATCCTGACCTTAACCCGACCTACTCAATCAATTTGAGAAACGATAATCCCGAGAATATGAATGGGATTTTTGATTTCGAAAATCGAAATAATCCGTTCCGAAACCACACGGTGATTTATATCCCCTATTGCACTGCAGACGTCCATCTTGGTAGCAGGGTTGGTCAATACACTGTGCCTCGATTGGAAAATTTTCCCGGAGGTGAGTTCGAAATCAATCACATGGGTTATCCGAACGCTAAGATGGCACTTGATTGGGTATATGAACACCTGACCAATCCCTCGGAATTTATGGTAGCGGGATCCAGTGCGGGATCCGTCGCGGTTCCGGTATACGCGGCGCTGATTAAGGATCACTACGCTAGTGCCCGCGTTATTGGCCTGGGCGATGCTTCCGGTGGATACCGCGGTTCAAATTTTAATCCTTTCGAGGTTTGGGGTATTGGTGATGTGCTTGATCAGAGTCCGAGATTTGGATCAATTAACCGCGATGGGTTAGGCTTTTACGAATTGTTCATTGCGGCTGGCCAGCGAGGTGACATAGTACTTGGTTCTTTTGATACCAAGGAGGACTCGGTGCAGAAGCAGTTCATGACAGCCCTTGGTCAGGACTCAGAATCGCTCTTTCCGACGCTGAAGGCCAATCTTGCAGATATCTCGAATCAAACCTCAAACTTCAGTTACTTCGTGGCTGATGGATCTTTTCACACCATCCTGTTGAGACCACAGTTTTACTCATTAACGGAGTCCGGTGTTTCGTTTTTAGAGTGGTTTGAGGAATTGATGTACACCGGGTCAGCTGAAAATGTTGTTTGTGAATCCTGCAATTAAAATCACTACATGTATACCGGAAAAGTTTTAGCTTTTCCGCGTATGCGAATTTTAGCTGCTGCCTTATTGTTCTATTGATTCGTCAGCAGCAGCATAAGGGATTCCTTCGAACACCACTCCCCAAACTGGAATGTCTTTGAGACGGGTAACGTCGATTTCATAAGGATCTTGCTCTAATACGGCGAAGTCGGCTTTTTTACCTGCAGAAATTGAACCTATCTCGTCTTCGAGGCCGATTAT
>DJMH01000031.1:0-501 GCA_002435305.1 Dehalococcoidia bacterium UBA6495 | reverse complement strand
TATGCCGCTTCTATGGTAATCGCACGTAAGGCTTTTTCCCGCGATAGCCTTTCATTGGGCCCCATGAGTGTTCCCTCCATGGTTAGACGATTGGCTGCAATCCACGCTAAAAAAAGAGGGTCGGCGGGTGCCATGGTAAGGTCGGAATGTAACGCCACTATAGTACCTTGGCGTTCAAGTGTGCCGAGACGAACAATTTGAGATGCTCGGTCATATCCCAATCCATTCTGCGCATAATTATCACTTAACACATAAACATAATTGGGTTGTGCAGACACTTGCGCTCCCAGCGTATGGAGCCGCTGGGCTTGTGCTATGGTGGAATAACCAAAATGCTCCAGGGTGAAACGATGGTTTGGTCTTGGTTTTTCAAGTTGCAGTATTTCTAGAGTGTTTAAAACCGCGTCCAGACCTTCATCACCATTAACATGAGTATGTATATGAACCCCAGCATTCCAGAAGGGCCTGGCTAACGACTCTAGTTCTGCGGGCTCTGTAAGC
>DJMH01000080.1:14556-20045 GCA_002435305.1 Dehalococcoidia bacterium UBA6495 | reverse complement strand
CACTTGGGATATTTCCTTTGCAGTATTCGGCAAAATTACAACTACTGGATTGCCGCGGTCAATTGACCCGTCATATTCATAAACTAAAAGGTCTGCCTCATCATCCAAAACATAGTCATCACCAACTATCCTTTTTAATTCAGGTATCAATTCCTTCATTTTCAGGGACTGTGACTGACCCATTTGTTCACTCTTTTTCCATTAAACTGTGATGTTTCCTAAATATTGCAGAAATAGGGTATCGTAAACGTACTCTAATAGGAAAACTCAACAAAAGTAAATTCAAGAGCAAATAAAATGAAAGCCCCAGAAATGAAAGCTGCCATGTCAGCGGAGACTCCCATGGTGGGAGTGTCAATGATGTTTAGCTCTCCTCAGTTGGTAGAAATGATTTCAGCACTCGGATTCGACTGGGTGCTCCTTGACTGTGAACATGGATCAATAGACCTATCGGATCTTGAAGTGATGGCTATAGCCGCGAAGGCTGCAGGAATAACAGCCATTGCAAGGCCTCCCTCCAACTCGCCCATCGATATTATGAGAGTAATGGACAGGGGAGTTGATGGAGTTCAGGTCCCTCACATTAAAAGCCAAAAGGAAGCGAAAGCCGCTGTCGAATCTGTAAAATTCCATCCGTTGGGAAATAGAGGGTTGGCGATGGGTACTAGGCCATCAAATTACGGTATAGGAGTGGAGTTGGACCAATACTCTAAAACCTCCAATCTTGATTCTATAGTTGTGCTTCAAATAGAAGATCGAGAAGCCATAGAAAATCTAGATGAGATTTTATCCGTCCCAGATGTTGATGTCTTTTTCGTCGGCCCATCAGACTTATCACAATCTCTAGGTCATCCAGGCAAAGCAAATGAACCGCCTGTAAGCACCGCGATAAGAAAAATTTTCAGGTCTATAGCAGAAGCTGGACTGACATCCGGAACGGCATCTTCTGAAAAGCAAATGGAAAAGGCAAAAAAAGAGGGTTGCTGTTACCTTTACACTCACTTAAACAACGTTTTAAAACTAGGGGCAGAAAATTACCTGTAATTCTGGTGGGGAGAAAATGAGTCGCGAAAGTTTTTTAAATAGAGTTAAAGAAGCTTTGTCATCCGGTTCCGACAATGAGACCGATCCCCGCGAAAAGCTACTAATTAATGACAATATCGATGATTTGATTGAACGAACCAAAGCCATTCGATATCAATCTCGCACCGACTGGATGAAACTATTTGACACACTCACACTTTCGTCACAGGCGGCAGGCTGGAAAGTGCACAGATGTGATAGTTATGACGAAGCATCTGAATACATAGCATCATTGGCATTCGAAAGAAATTTAAACCACATTGTGGTTTCAGATCAGGAATCCACAGGAAGACTAAAACTGGGAAAAGCCAATCTGCCGCCTGAAAGTGAAATAACTGTCGTGAAACCTGATGATCAAGACCCTTCCTTTAACAGACAGCGGGCTATAGGGGCTGACATTGGTGTTACAGGGGTCGACTACGCCATAGCAGAAACCGGTACGTGCGTGGTCTCGGCAAGTAATGAAGTAGGTAGACTTGTAAGTCTAGCTCCTCCAATGTACATAGCTGTAGTCGGCAAAGGACAGGTGTTACCTTCGTTAGACGAGTTGTTTACTCTCCAAAGAAAAGATTTTGTTGATGGCAACGCAAATTCCTACACTAGTTTGATTTCAGGACCGAGTAGGTCTGCCGATATCGAATATACCTTGGTCACAGGAGTTCACGGACCGGGAGAAGTTCATTTACTTCTAGTAGAAGAAGATTGATTTAAACTAAATCCATCCCAACCGATATGAACCGAAGACTTTCTTCCACAGAATCAGATATCAGTTCGAAAGCCCGCTCTGATGCCTCCTCAAGAGTAATAGGGCCATCCACTATAGAGGTCGCAGCACGAATGCCATGTTCATGAACTACCTTGAAATTACTACCCAGTAATCCAGCGATCGCAATGGTCGGAATATTATGCTCTGAGGCTATCCGGGCTACTCCTATTGGAGCTTTGTTATAAACAGTCTGAAAATCCAAACCCCCCTCTCCCGTTATTACAAGATCAACTGAGGCGAGTTTATCTCTTAAATTAACAGTCTCTAACACAATGTCCACACCAGCCTTTAACTCCGCGCCCATAAACGCCATCATCCCAGCCCCTAAGCCACCAGCAGCACCAGCACCTGAAATTTCTGAAACGTCTTTCTTTAAGTCCTTTTTCACCACTGTCGCAAAATTGGAAAGAGCATCATCCAAACTCCGAACCATCTCCGGTGTTGCACCTTTTTGTGGTCCATATACAGCAGATGCCCCTTCTTCCCCGGTTAATGGATTACTGACATCGCATGCCACCAAAAACTTAGAATCTTTTATGCGACTATCCATATTGGAAATATCCACAGTTTGCAAATTCGATAAAGCGGCTCCACCAAAATTGATAGTATTCCCTTGGTCATCCAACAAATTTGCTCCAAGTGCCTGAGCCATACCTGCCCCTGCATCATTTGTCGCGCTCCCTCCTATTCCCACTATGAACCTACGGAAACCTTCATCCAAAGCCTCAGATATAGCTTGTCCTAGGCCATATGTTGAGGCATTTAAAGGATCTCTTTCACCTAGGCTAAGCAATGCAAGGCCGGACGTTCGGGCCATTTCTATGACTGCTGTCACTCCGTCACCCATCGCACCCCATTGGGCCTGAATTGTTTCGCCAATTGGATTCTGAACACTACAGGTCTTAACTTCACCTCCAGAAACCTCAACCAAAGTCTCCAAGGTCCCATCACCTCCATCAGCTACCGGACAAAGCACTACCTCGGCTTGAGGAAATACCCTTAGTATGCCAGTTTTAGCTGCCTCAGCCGCTGATAAGGCAGATATACTCCCTTTAAATTCTTGAGGCGCCACTAATATCTTCATATCTTCACTAATCTACTTTTTAATTAAGATTTCTCTCAGTACGGCCACATTTACGTTTGCAGCTAATATTGATATATTTCTATTGTTCGCGAAATGTAATCGTATTAATTTGAATTTTAAATGAATATTGCTCGGAAACCAAAGGTATCATAATGCCAAGAAAAAAGAATGAAGGGCCGACCCGTCAATTGTTTGCCAAAATAAGTGAAGACATATACTTACTTGCTAAAGCTAAGTCTGCTCAATCCCGAATGTCTATGAGGGAAATACTAGAGGAATCTTTGGAGTTATACCTAGGGAAGAACCCTTCCGCCCATTCTGGATCTATGGACCCCCAAACAAAAGCACAGGAGTCGATATGGCAAGACGAATACCTAAACCGTCAAGCAGACAGACCGGTAGGTTCTCCAATTGAGTTATCTGAGGAAGAAGCAAAAGAGATTGCGAGGAAGGCGTTTCTATAATGTCTAAATATACTGCCGTAATAGATTCCTCCGTCTTATTGGGGTACAAAACAGGTCATCCAGGCTGTCAAAACCTATTTTACAAGGCGATTGACGGGGAAATAGAAATCATTATTTCTCCACTGTCAGTTTCAAAAATATGGAGTTCTCAAGACTTTGACCGGAAATCTGAAATTGGATACTTAAGTCTACTCGAATTTATGACCGTATCCCCAATTGACGTAGAAACGGCCACAAAAACTGGCCATACTTTAAGGGAGAACTCAACCAATATCAATATAGATTTGGAAGCCGCAAATATCGTATCTATTTGCAATATATCAGGACATCCACTTGTAACTACCAAGCCCGAACTATACGATGATTTATTTGATGGTGCCATCAACTGTGAAGAGGCTGTTAATAAGTTAAACTAAACAATTAATAACACCTAAATCGAAGTTTTTATCTTTTCGGCCAATTGAGTATTTATTCCAACAATTTCCGACAATTCGGCTACCTCAGCGGACCTAATATTCTTTATAGAACCAAACTTTTTAAGCAGAGCCTTACGTTTTTGCGGGCCAATACCCTCGATGGAATCCAGTGTAGATCTTAAGGTGCTTTTAGAGCGTTTCGCCCTATGGTATGTAATAGCAAATCTATGTGCCTCATCTCTAGCTCTTTGAACTAGGAAGAGTGCAGGAGAATTTCTAGGTAAAACGATTGGTTCCAACATGTAGGGAACAAAAAGTTCTTCATTTTCTTTGGCTAAACTGGCCAATGGTATGTCTGTCACCCCTAGTTCTAGGAATACCTGCAGGGCAACACCAAGATGGCCCTTACCCCCATCTATTAAAACCAAATCCGGGTCACTGGTCCAAGATGAGGATGATGAATCTTTATCAACCAACCTCTTAAAACGCCTGGTCAACATCTCCTTCATCATAGAATAATCGTCCACCCCTTTTACGTTTTTTATTTGGAATCTCCTGTACTCCGGCGTCTTAGGTCTAGCCTTTTCAAATACCACCATGCTGCCAACAGCATTGGTACCTTGTATGTTGGAAATGTCATAACACTCAATTCGTCGAGGCAACCTAGGCAAATTTAAAGCCTCCTGGAGTTCTTCTATGGCTGTGTCATCTTGGTTCAATTTCACAAATTTCTTTACCTTATGTTGATCCAATGCCTCTCTGGCATTATTGGAAACCATTTCCACCAGTCGCCTTTTCTCACCTCTGACAGGCCGGTAAAGCCGAACCGAAGATCCCCTTTTGTTGGATAGAAATTCTTCTATATGAGAACCTTCTTCACCCACAGGAATTTGGATTAGCACTTTCGGGGGTATATAGGGCGCGACCTTATAGAACTGTTGAAGAAATGCATTTTGAACACCCCTTATGTCATCATACTGTCCAACTTCCATTAGATATGAGTCGCGGCCAATTAATTTTCCTTGGCGAATAAAAAATATCTCAATCCAGGCGTCGTCTGACCATTGGGAACAAGCTATAACATCCAAATTCTCTGGCCTCAAGGTGAGAACCTTTTGACCCTCATGAACCTTTTCGATGGACTTTAACTGATCCCTTATAACAGCGGCCTTTTCAAATTCCAAATTTTCAGCCGACTGATCCATTTTGTCTTTTAGGGAACTGACAATCTGGTTTGTACTGCCTTCTAGAAAAAGAACCACCTGGTCAATGATATCTTTGTACTGGTTTTTATCAGCCGCACCAATACATGGCCCTATACACCTGTTTATGTGAAAATCCAGGCACGCCCTGTCATCTGTCCCTGTGATGTTCTTGGTACAGGATCTATAGGGAAATAGCTTCTTTAACAAGGACAATGTTTTCCTTACGCTCCCGGCACTGGCATAGGGACCAAAGTATTGGGCGTTGTCTTTCTGCACGTTTCTCGTAATATAGACTTGGGGAAAGTCTTCAGAATTATCTATTTTGATAAATGGATAGGATTTGTCATCTTTTAATCTTGAATTAAATGGAGGTTGATATTCTTTGATCAAATTGCATTCAAGAATCAGTGCTTCCTGTTCAGATTCCGTAACAATAAATTCAAAATCTTCAATCTCTGAAACCAGTACCCT
>DJMH01000080.1:6763-14141 GCA_002435305.1 Dehalococcoidia bacterium UBA6495 | reverse complement strand
CTGGCCTTTCCAACATATAAGATGAGGTTATTTTTGTCCCGCATCAGATACACCCCAGGACCGGTGGGCACATGAGCTAATCTTTCAGTGAATCTATCTAACCCCATAAGTTAGCCAGTTTGAACGTACTTTGAGTGTTTCGCTACGCCGTTATAGATGTAAAAGATAACGTAACTAGCAAAATAACAATAACGGCGGCAGCTACAGCTATACGCTTGATTTCACTCCCTAGGTATTCATATCTCAACACATTTGTCCCGAATTGAGCGGGTCGGCCGGCAATCAAAGTAGGCTTCGTTTCGGAAGTAGAACCTATTGGTTCAATTTCAATAGCCGAATCAACCTGAGCAGAAGGTGAGGAATTTTGCGTCACTCTTGAATCGACAACCTGACTCTTCGCAGATTTTCGTCTTTTGTTTCTTAGTTGCGCTTGTCTGGATGCCCTTTGCTTTCCTTTACTTGGCATTTTGAAACTCCTACGATTCTACAAATTTAATTTGCTGATATTCAGCTTATGCTCTCGGATGAGCATTATCATATTGATCTCTAACAAACTCCACCGTCAGATGTGTGTATATCTGTGTTGTTGAAATACTAGCATGACCAAGCAATTCTTGTACGTGCCTTATTGAGGCTCCACCTTCAAGTAAGTGCGTGGCGAAGCTGTGCCTAAGCGTGTGAGGAGTCATGGAATTTTCTAACCCCATCAATTTTGCATATTTCTTCACAATACCCCAAAATCCTTGTCTAGTGAGTCGGGTTCCCCTTCTATTCAAAAACAAAGCTTTAGATTCTTGCTGCTTGAAAGTTGTCCTTCCCCTGCGAACATACCTATCGATACTATCCAAGGCAATCCTATGAACAGGTACCATCCTCTCTTTCGAGCCTTTACCCAGACATCTCACCGATCCAACAGTGAAATCAATGTCTTCGACATCTAGGCCTATTATTTCGCTAACCCTTAACCCACTGGCATAAGCTATTTGCAACATAGCAGCATCTCGCATTGCATCTGGGGAAGAAGAAATATGTAGGGGAAGCTGCAATAGCTTTTTGACGTCTGATAATTTCAAGACTTTGGGCAGGCGTTGTGATCTTTTCGGAGTTGGAATTAGTTCAGTAGGATCATTCTCAATAAAGCCTTCCGAATGTAAATAGGAAACAAATGATCTGACAGAGGCTAATTTCCTACCCTTAGTTGTAGAAAGGTAACCTTTGTGTGACAAGTACTTCACGTACTTGTCTATGTGTCTGGAAGTGATCTGATTAACATCGGTTAAATTAACATGCTCATCAAACTGGTTGAGATCGTTTCTATAGGACACCAAGGTGTTGTTAGAACAAGCTCTCTCGACTACCAAATATTCTAGAAAGTCCTCAATTAATGAGGTAATGGTACTTGATTCCGTTATCATTAATTAATCCACCCTTACCAACACTTACCAACGAAAAAGCATTTCCGTTAAATCTTACCTTGACATACCTTCTGGGCAGGATAAGAATTAATCCCAATTATTGACGAGTTCTAAACTTCATTGAATAAATATGATTGAAATAGTAACGGGACCATTTTTATTTGAGTCTTCTTCATTCCTGCTGAGTTGGCATGGGGTGTTCAGCTTCATAGCTGTGGCTACAGCAGTGTTTCTCGTAGGAAGATGGGCCTCACTGAGAAACATAAACCCAGACGACGTGTATTCAATAGCTGTTTGGGCGATTATTTCTGGAATAATTGGGGCAAGGTTGGTTCATGTGATCGACAACCTCCAAACTGGACCGAATTATTTAGATAACCCCCTTCAAATCTTTGCAATATGGTCAGGTGGTATAGGAGTGTGGGGTGGTATTTTAGGGGGGGCTATTGGGGGTATAACCTACGGCCTTGTAAAAAAGATGCCTGTGATGCAAATAGCCGACTTGACCGCACCAGCAATGTTAATGGCCCAGTCAATAGGCCGTCTAGGAGACATAGTCAATGGGGAACATTGTGCAAAAGCCACCGACTATTTCTTTGGATTCATATGGACTCATGCTCAAAGCGCTGCGGTGTATTGCTCCAACACGGGTCTAAATACTTCGGTACAACCCGTAGTCGCGTTCGAAATATTCTGGAACCTAACCAGTTTGATGTTGATTTGGAATTTAAAGGATCGATTGAAACCTGCCGGTATGCTGTTCTGCCTTTACCTAACTCTCTACTCGGTAGGAAGATTCCTAATTACTTTTTTGAGAGAGGACAGGATATGGGCAATGGGACTGCAAGAAGCTCATTTCATAGCTATAGTGGTACTGGCCATTATGGTACCTCTTCTGGTGTTTAAAGGGAGATTTGGAGACGCCGATCAAACCAGAAATGAAATGAAAGAGGCTGTACCTCAGCCCAGTAGGGCAGAAAGAAGGCGAGCTCAAAAAAGCGATTAAGCCGGTCGGAAATCCGATACTATAAATTGCAGGTTGTACTTGCCATTCCAGTAATTCATCTCCGGTTTGTAAGCCAAATCTACCGACCCTTTGCATTGGTCAATCCGGTCACCTTGCCTAAACGCAATACTATCGTATATCCGACCCTGATGTTCCATCGTTAGTTTTAAATGGTTTTTGGAGGCACCAACTCTCTTTGCATCTATTACATTCATGTTGGAGGTCATGAAAATCGGTTCCTCGTTCTGCTCCCCATATGGTTCTAAAGCATTTAGAAAACTTAAGGATTCACTATTTATCCACGACGGAGATATTTCAGCCTCAATAGTTAGCTTGGGCTCGACATCCAACCCAGACAATAATTCATCAGCCACTGAAGACATCGCTTTCCTAAAGTTTCTGAGTTTATCCCTTTTTATCGTGAATCCAGCAGCCATAGGATGGCCTCCATATCGCTCAAAACTTTCACTGCATAAATCTAAGGCCTCGATCATATTGAATTCCGGGATGCTTCGTGCACTAGCCCTAAACATTTCACCGTCCCCGGAAGCGACTATAGCCGGACGATGATATTCTTCCGATAATCTGCCAGCAATTAATCCTAAAATACCAGGTATCCAATTAGGTTTACCAGCAAATATTATTGAAGGTACTCCATCTTTAAAATCGTCTTTAATTTGTTTTTCAGCCTCTTGCATTGCCTTTTCCGTTAGAATTTGCCGCTTTTTATTCATTTCATTTAATTCTTCGGCCAGGCGATCAGCCTCAGGCTTGTCGGTTGAAAGTAATAACATCAAACTTAGCTTGGCATGATCCAATCTACCAGCCACATTGATCCTAGGAATAATGCCAAAGGACATGTCCTGAGTGGACAAATTTTTTTTTGAAGCATTGGAAACCTTTATCAATGCATCAAGACTAACAAACTCCGATTTTCTTAAAACATCCATGCCTTTGCTGACCAAATAACGGTTTTCATCCCGCATAAGACCGACATCGGAAATAGTTCCTAAGGTGACATAGACATATAATTCATCGGGTAATTCAATCTTCTTTCTCTGGTACAGAGCTTGCATAACTTTGAATGCGGTACCAACCCCTGTGAGATATTTGAAAGGGTAGGATGAATTTGGAAGAGAAGGGTTCACTATTGCTATAGCATGAGGCATGCCATCAAGAGCTGTATGATGATCTGTCACTATCGTTTCAATACCCATATCTAGGGCTTTTTGAATCTCATCAATAGAGGTGACCCCGCAATCAACTGTTATCAACAGGGTTACATCTTTTGAAGAAAAAAAATCTAGTGACTGAGGGCTAATCCCGTGACCTTCATCAACTCTATGCGGAACATATGGGAAAACCTTTAATCCTAAATTTTCCAGACCACGTGTTAACAGCGCAGTACCTGATATACCATCTGTATCAAAATCTCCAAATACTCCTACAACCTCTTTTGACTCTACAGCCTGCAGCAACCTCTCTACAGAATTAGACATATCGGGAAGGAGAAAAGGATCGTGAACGGAAGAGAGTGTAGGAGAAAGAAATTCGTCTAAATCATCCTCTGTATATATCCCTCTATGGACCAACAGGGTTGATTCCACCTCTCCAAGACCTAAAGTAGCGATCTCTGAATCAGTGGCTTGTGGTAAAACTACCCATTTCTCATATTTCAATATCGGTAAACCTTACAAAATCAACTTGGGTTTTGAAAGATTAAAGACGCATTGTGACCACCAAAACCAAAGGAATTACTCATTGCAGTTGTAATGGTGGCCTGCCTTGGGGAACCTGGTGTGTAATCGAGGTCGCAATCTGGGTCACTATCTCTGAGGTTTATAGTTGGCGGGACTACCTGGCTTTTAAGAGCCATAACAGTGATCACGGCTTCTAAGGCTCCGCTCGCGCCCAATAGGTGACCTGTCATAGATTTAGTGGAACTAATAGGCATGTTGTATGCATGCTCCCCAAAAACTGATTTCATCGCCATTGTTTCAAATTTATCGTTTAAAGGCGTAGAAGTTCCGTGAGCGTTAATATAGTCAATGCTTTCCGGACTAACAGCAGCCTTCCCTATAGCCATTTTCATCGCTCTCGCCCCACCTTCTCCTTCCGGGCCGGGTTGGGTTATGTGGTAGGCGTCTGCAGTAGAACCATATCCAATCATTTCCGCTATTGGTTCTGCGCCGCGAGACTCCATGGATGTTTGGCTTTCTAATACAAGCACACCGGCACCTTCACCAAGAACAAATCCGTCCCTATTAGCGTCGAAAGGCCTTGAGGCTGCCTTGGGATCATCATTTCTTTTAGATAATGCCTGGCAGGCGTTAAAACCAGCCACCCCCACAGGGCAAATTGCCGCTTCAGCGCCTCCCGTGACAGCAGCATCTACATCGCCTCGTCGAATCGCTTCAAATGCCATACCAATTGAGTCCGCTCCACTCGCACAGGCAGAAACCGTGCAGTAATTGGCACCTTTAGCCCCCAATAGCATCGACACCTGCCCAGATGCCATATCAGGCAGCATCATAGGGACGAGGAAAGGGCTGACCCTGCTTGGTCCTCTTCCATTCAAAACACCAATTTGCTCTGAAAGTGTAATTATTCCCCCGATACCACTTGCTACCATTACTGACACTCTGTCGGCGTTTCCGTTGGTTATCGAAATACCGCTGTTTTCGAAAGCCTCCAAGGAGGCCGCTGCAGCTAATTGCACAAACCGGTCCATACGTCTGGCTTGCTTTCGATCAATGTAGGCCTCCGGGTCGAAATTGGTAGCTTCTGCAGCAAATGTAGTTTCATATCCTTCCGGGTCAAACGAAGAAATAGTATCAACCCCGGACACGCCTTTAGTTATGTTGGACCAGGTTTCATCAACAGACAAACCCACTGGGCTTATAGAACCAAGACCAGTGACAAAAACTCTTTCAACCATTAAATTCTCCCGATAAAAATATGAAAAGTCTCTTACGGGAAACCAGTTTATCTAGAGCACTTTTCTTATGCAATTCATCCGGGATTATAACAGTCGGCTCAGGCGTGACATATAGGTAAGCCTACAGAATTGCGCTGGTTTCCGCCAAAAAGCAATCACCTAAACACTTCAAAAATATTTTGTCATCGTCTACTGGCAGCAAACCAATTTCAGAGCCTTCTGCATGGCATTTAATTGACATAACCGGTGAATAGCCTGAAGAGATGGTGCTCAACTTGACCGAAATACCCCTAAATTCATCCCAAACTAAAGTCCATAGGCAGTAAAAGGAACTGATCAAATCATCCCCAGGCATGAGAGGTTCAACGCCTCTTACCGTCTCTATTTCATCAAATTCATTTCCAGTTAAAAAATGCCTTTGTATATCATTCAATGCTGCAAAGATCAATTGATCTTTGTCGGCCGCATCGACCCACAGCATGGAAACACCCAGTGCCAAACTATCTGAAATTTTAGGCACCCCACTTTTTTCCAAAAATGTGGTTGCCTCGGGAAGAAGTTCCCGTATTGCATTGATCCGATTCGTCCAGATATCTATATTTTTAGTTTCCGTCATACATCAGCCTCAAATAAAACTACTAGAAGAAGCATATAATTATTTAGTTAACATTTTACTAACAATAAGTTTACTGGGGAGTCCAACAAAAACCCATGCGTGTAGCTTTTGAGACCCATGGCTGTAAATTAAACCAAGCAGATACCCTTAAGCTGTCTGAGGAATTTCATGAAGCTGGTTTTGAAATAGTTAAGGACGATGACCCATGTGATGTATACGTATTAAACTCATGCACAGTCACACATGTTGCTGACAGAAAAGGCAGAAATTCAGCTCGGGCAGCAAGAAAGTTGAATCCCAATTCTTTCGTGGTATTCACTGGTTGTTATGCGGAGAGAGAACCAAAGACTCTAATCTCAATACCAGATATAGATCTCGTTATCGGAAATATAGGCAAAAAAGAAATTGTGGGCAAGGTGATTGAAGAATTGAATCCCGAAATCACGGTACCGGATTTTTCAACTTCCCACCATTCAATGAATTCATTTAGTACAAGAACCCGGGCCATGGTAAAAATTCAAGAAGGGTGTAACCAAATTTGTGCCTATTGCATAGTCCCAAAGGTCAGAGGTCGAGAAAAAAGTGTTCCTGTCCAAAGTCTTATAAACCAGATAAATCACCTATCTGAGTCCGGATTTAAAGAGGTGGTTCTTACAGGTACCCAGCTAGGAAGTTATGGGTTTGACCTGGAAAGCACCTCTCTTAGGCAGATGTTGGCCAGCATACTGGAAAACACCGATGTTCCACGTTTGAGGGTATCCTCGCTACAACCACAGGAAATTGGTAACGATTTACTCAATCTATGGGCAGACCCTAGGCTCTGCCGACATTTCCATGTACCTCTCCAAAGTGGGAGCAATACGATTCTAAAAAATATGCGAAGAAGATACACCTCAGAAGAGTATGTTAGCTCGACTAATCGTATTAGGTCCATTGTTCCAAATGCGTCGATAACTAGCGATGTTATTGTCGGTTTCCCGGGTGAAAGCCTTACTGATTTCCGCAGAACAAGCGAATTATGTAGAGAGGTAGGTTTCTCTGACCTGCATGTTTTTAAATTCTCCGTGAGGCCAGGTACCTCCGCAGCGCACCTGATCGACAATGTGGACTCTCCCACAAAACATAAGAGGTCTCAGATACTTCTAGAAATAGCAGAAGATAGTTTTAGAAAATTTAGAGAATCGAATATTGGGAAACATGAACTTGTCCTCTGGGAAGAACCCTCGAAGCGAGGTAAAAGGGACCAATTCCCCACCTACACTGGATTGACTAGCAATTACATAAAAGTAAAGACAGAGTCACGTGAGGAAATGACCGGTGTCATAGAGAGAGTTAAACTTGGTATGAACCCCGCCGATGATCCCAAAGTGATGACAATAGTTCGTTAATACCTGCAATACCTG
>DJMH01000080.1:0-6434 GCA_002435305.1 Dehalococcoidia bacterium UBA6495 | reverse complement strand
AATACCTGCAATACCTGGAAATATCCTCCCAAAACAAATCTCACTCCAATGTCATTATGTCGATAGCCTCTCCAAATGCAGTTAGAGTCCTTTCCACGTCATTATCATCGTGCTCAGTTGAAAAATAGAATTTGGTGGTTCCCTTCAAAACACCGTGTTCTAGAAGTAACTGATTGAATCTGGATAACTTTTGAGAATCGGCCTTTAGGGCACTCCGATAGTCATATACTTCTTCCGTGGTGAAAAATACATCAAAAAGTACCGGTTCTCCAACTACTTTGCCCGGCATTTCCGAGTTATCTAATATATTCTGAAGTCCTTCCATAACTTTTCGACCGGTATCAAAGATTCTGTCGTAAATACCGTCTTGTTTAAGGATATCCAAAGTCGCCAATCCAGCGGCACAGGCGACGGGATTACCATTTAGGGTCCCAATATGCGGCATAAACCCCTCTTTCCCCACTTTGTCAGAATCAAAATGCGTCATGATCTCGTCCCGCCCTGCTACTGCCGTAAGCGGAAAACCTCCAGCAATAGCCTTTCCTAGGGTACAAATATCAGGTACCACCCCATAATAATCTTGGGCGCCTCCGTAGGAAAATCTAAATCCAGTCACCACTTCGTCAAAAATTAGAGGTATCTCATAATGACTAGTTATTTCCCTTAACCCTTCCAGAAAACCCTGTTTAGGTGGCAAAAGGCGTTGGAAAGGTTCCACAATGACCCCAGCCAGTTCATCAATATACCGATCAATTATTGCTGATGTAGTCTCCAAATCATTAAACGGAGCTATTAACATTTCGGATTGGAGTGACTTGGGAATCCCCGCGGTATCCGGCTCAGCCTGTGGAAAATCTAATAGTTTGGATGGTAACATGCTCATCAAAGCATAATCATTCATCCCATGATACCCACCCTCAAATTTCAGTATTTTGTCTTTTTTTGTGAAAGCCCTTACAGCTCTCATGGCGTATAAGGTAGCTTCCGTTCCTGTGCCACAAAAACGCACTTTATCTGCACATGGAACTGCTTTAACAATCTCTTCAGCCAATTCCACCGATTTCTCGTTAGTAGCGAAAAAGGTCGTCCCGCTATTCAACTGATTTAGTACCGCCTCCATCACAGAAGAATTGGCATGGCCGACAACCATAGGACCAGATCCGAGAAGATAATCTATATACTCATTCCCGCTTTCATCCCATACGTGGCTTCCCTTGCCTCTGTTTATTATGAGATCGTAATTCAAATTACCGAGCGAACCTTGAGGCAAGACTTTCGCTGCTCGTTGCAAAATGTCTTTTTCGTGACCAGTCTGAGTCCGATTTTCCATTTTAAATCCCTCTCCTCCTAAACTATAATTCATGGGATTATATCAATTGACAATCAAAAAAATACCCTCGCACAGGTACCGAAGCAAAGAGTATTGATGATAAAGTGAGACAGAAATCATATATTACTTAACTAGGTGGAATTAAGATGGATATAAATTTTCAAAAAGGGCATCCTCTGGAAATAGCCGGAGACTGCTTAGTTGTGGGCTTATTTGAAGAAGAGGAATTTACCTCTGGGATATTGGAACCGGCGAACCTGGCCTTAGATGGCTCTCTAGGACAATTGTCTGACGAAGGTGAACTTGTAGGAAAATCAGGAACATCTACTTTAATCCACACACTCGGCAAGGTAACCCCGAAGCGAATTTTATTCACAGGCTTAGGTAAACGGGATTCTGTGACAGAAAAGGTAATAAAAGATGTCTTTAGTGCCGCAATCAGAAAAACAAGGGGAATTGGGTTAAACAAAGTAGTTGCCGCCATCGATACCTTTTGTTCGGAGGATATACCCCCCCAGAGAGTATGCGAGCTAGTAACATTGGCGACAATTAATGGGCTTTACAGATATGAAGATCACATTTCAGAGAAATCAGAAAAAGATATCAAGGAAGTCATCCTAAACACAGAAACCCCTGCAGAATCTAATGTAATTTCTTACGCCGTGATAGCAGATGCCATAAACCTGGCAAGAGATCTGGCAAACGCACCTGCCAATTTTATGACCCCAAGTATCCTAGCCGATATTGCGGAGAGAGAAGCTAAAGCAAATGGCATAGAGTTTGAACGTCTGGATGAGGATAAAATGAGGGAATTAGGAATGGGTTCCCTACTTGGAGTGGCTCAGGGAAGTAGTGAACCGGCCCATTTAATTATTCTGAAATATGTAGGGGATAAGGATAATACAGATGACTCAATCGCCCTCATTGGAAAAGGAATAACTTTTGATAGTGGTGGTCTAAGCCTTAAACCACCTGCTGGGATGATCACTATGAAAGGTGACATGGCAGGAGGAGCAGCCGTAATTGGAGCACTCATTGCAATATCCAAATTAGCTCTAAATATAAATGTTTACGGAATTATTGCCGCTACTGAAAATATGCCGGGAGGGAAAGCTCAGCGTCCGGGGGATGTGGTGACCGCTATGAACGGAACCACAATCGAGGTGATAAATACCGACGCTGAAGGCAGACTGGTATTAGCCGATGCATTGTGCTACGCAAATCATTTGGGTGTAAACAAAATTGTCGATGTGGCCACTTTAACCGGGGCGATAAGAACCGCGTTGGGGGACCAAATTATAGGTACTTTTGGAAACAATGATGAATTCACTAAAGAGGTAATAGAAGCAGGGGCCAGGGAAGGGGAGAGGTTATGGGAATTACCAGCTGACGAATCTTTTTCTAAACATTTCAAAAGTGACGTGGCTGACATTAAAAATGTCGGTGGTGCAGCAGGTGGGGCCACTATCGGAGCAATGATTATCGGAATGTTTGCTGAAGATACCCCTTGGGTTCATCTCGATATAGCTGGTGTCAGTAGAACCAATTCAATTAACGGAGATGATCCAAAAGGAGCAACAGGTACTCCTGTGAAAACTCTAGTATCCTTATGTAAATCTATCTCAGAAAATCGATAATAATTAACCCACTAACTCATTGAGGTTGTAATGCCATCGATAGGTATGATACTGTCGGTTTCCCGAACCTGATAGATTAAAAAAAGGTACCTTTGTTGAGGCCTTCGATATGCAACAGGACCGACAAGCGAAGTGGACTTTTATCACCAACCACGGACTCGTGTTGAGTTACATTTTCCACAACCCAACTAGTACGGCTAGAGGAATAGCCAACTATATTGGCGTGACAGAAAGAACTACACATAAAATTATATCTGACCTGGAAGGGGCCGGTTATATCCGCAGGCGTAAGATAGGTCGTAGGAATGAATACAGCGTGGACCCCCAATTGCCACTTCGACATCACACCAAAACGGACATAATGGTAGAAGATTTACTAGAGTCCCTTGCCGCACAAGTTACCACGTAGACTCGTATTTTGGGTTTCACAAATTGACCCTTCCTCAAACGGGATGCTAGACTTTTCGCTGCTGTGGTGAGCGTGGCCAAGTCGGTTAAGGCGCCAGGTTGTGGCCCTGGAGATCGAGGGTTCGAATCCCTTCGCTCACCCCATCTTCATAATTACAAATATGAGCCTCAGTACGCCTGAGACGGTTGGGAACTTAATTGAGTAAACACAATAGAATATCGAAGATTTTAAGAGAAGGTGAGCCAAACGGTGATGGATGGTTGGTGGAACTTAGTTCTTCGACAGGAAGAAAAGTTTTCGCCGTAGCGGTTGCACAAAATAATCGACATAGTAGGACAGGTCCAACCTGGTCTTACGTTTTTGAAAACGATGGATGGACATCTATCGATTTAGGTACACCCGGATCCTATGAGGCGTTAAAAAACGGCTACTCCAGTATCGGTCTAAATCCTTCTGATATAGAAAGGATCATAATTAGCCACGGGCATTCAGATCACGATGGAACAGTAACTCAATTCTTAAACGACTCGGCTGCGGAATTGTGGGCGCATCAGTCATATGGACCACTAAAACAATATATCCCATGGGAGATTCACTACCGAAAAGGTTCAATTCTTCAAAGGGAATTCAACCGGATTGCTGAAGAAAAAATTCAGATAGCTAATGAAAGTGATAACAATCCGAGAGATACTGAAAAAAAATATTTCGAAGATCGAAAGCAAACCCACGTATCACAAGATTTGAGAGACGGGGACGAATTCTCGGACCTTAAAGTGATGAGTACACCCGGTCACTCTCCAGACCAAATTTGCCTAGTCTTGGATGATTTTATATTTACTGGCGATCATATACTACCGGAAATAACCCCTCATCCGACAAGTAAAATGATTTTCAGAGATACGATATCTGAAAGTCTCCCAGAATTTCTCAAAGACCCGTCGGAGTTATACGGCTTGGGAACATACTTAAAGTCGCTGGGCAGAGTTATTGAACTTGGAAACTCTTACACAGTATTACCGGCGCATCGTCTTTACAATAAATCCCATTTCAATTGGCAAGGAGTAGAAAGGGCAGGGGATATCCTAAAACATCACGAGAAGAGGTTAGATCAAATGCTCAAAAAGCTACAAGGCAAAACTTCTAACCTGGAAGAAACCACCAAGGGCATTTTTGAACGGAGTAAGCTTTTAGGTTCCAACCTCTATCCAGCCATGTCTGAAATAGTCGCCCATCTCGAATTCCTTGAGGACGCAGAGGACATATCAATAGATGCGTCTGGGCAAATATCCATGCAGGGTGATGGAAACAATTACAAAAACTATATTTCTAAACTCTTAGACCCTAAGTGATCAATATATACCTAAAGATCGACAGAACCCAGATACCCTAAAATGTATATTTGTATATACCTCAAGCAGGCCAATGATAATTACTTTAAAAGTGGACAAACCCAGTTTATTGCAAATGAGGCTTCAGACCGACGACAAGGGGTTTCTATCGGCCTATACAGTTCTCATTAAAAGCAAAACTAAACAATAATGTATTCCTCTTAAATAAAGGTGCCCAATTATGCCTTTCGCTAACAATAATGGGATTAAAATTCACTATCATACAAAAGGACAAGGGCCTCACATCATACTAATGCATGGGTTTATGGGAGACATTGGATCGTGGGAGAAATTGGGATATCCCGATACACTTGCACCAAATCACACTGTGGTGATAATTGACGCTCGTGGACACGGCAAAAGCGATAAACCTTATAATCCAATTGCGTATCTTGATAAGACAATTGCAACTGACGTTATAGCTGTTATGGATGATATCAACGTCGAAAAATCCCATTATTTCGGATTCTCTATGGGGGGTAGGGTAGGATTCGAACTAGCTGCATACCATCCCGAGAGATTTCTCTCGTTTATTTTAGGGGCCCAAACACCTGGAAGCAGAAATGAACACGGAAATGAATCCGACCGAAAAAGAATTGCTCTATTTGAAAAAGGCCCGAAGGCCCTAAAACGGGTGATGGCTCGGTCCAAGAAAGAGTATGAAAGCTACCTTGAATCCACATTAAACGGTGATTTGAAGGCCTATACAGCCAAAACCAAGGCAAATGCAATGAGAGAAGATATATCGGGACATCTCATCGGGCTTACTGTACCTTGTCTAGTGTATGCAGGTGAATCAGACTCACTTGCGCATGAATCAGCCAAGGAACATTCGGGAAAAATGCCCACAGCGCGTTTTGTCAGCTTACCTGGATTGAACCATATGGAATCAATAGCAAGAACAGATATAATCATTCCAATGGTTTCATCATTCTTGGATGAAGTTTCAAGGTGAGGAAAATCACCTACCTTCGATGAATTTATCCAGGCTAAACTCACTGCTGTTTACCCAATCCATCATTTCAGACTCCCGGGCAGTGACTTTTTTGGCTTCTTCTATAACATGATCAGCCAATTCTATTGGAAAAACGACTACCCCATTCATATCTGCATGAACCACGTCCCCTACATTCACCAGAACTCCACCAACTTCCACGGGCACATTTGTTTCGTCAAGACCGAAATTACCGTGAGCGGGCACTAGTCCAACCGAAAACATCTGAAAGCCCATTTCATGTACAGTTTCAACATCCCGGACTCCCCCGTCTGTAACAAGCCCGATTGCCCCGACTTTTTTCGCAACTGTGGCCATGCCATCTCCAAAGTGACAGCCATGACGGGGTCTAGGCCCAATATCTTTGGCCACAATCACCGCAGGCACTGGCATAGCATCGATGGCTTTCAAACAATCATGCCAACCTGATCTACTTTTCTCCTTACCTGTCGTTGTTGTGTTCAAAGTAGCAGTTACTGCCTGACCCACCATGACTCCAAGGTCCGGAAATTGGCACTTTATGTCCCAACCCATAAAGCCTTCGGTATTTAATCTAGAGTCATGGGTCTCTACTGCATTGGCCACAGTCGGAGTGTCTATCGCCTTTAAATCGTTTATTTGATCTTCTGTTAAATATTTCATCGGGCTCCTTTATTAATGAGGTATCTGTCCTAAG
>DJMH01000041.1:4955-22379 GCA_002435305.1 Dehalococcoidia bacterium UBA6495 | reverse complement strand
TGGCGGTACTGGCGTTGCAGTCGGTGGTATAGCAGCTACAACTTGAGGCTCTACGGATTCGGAGCTACAACCTACTATCCAAAGGGATATTGACAACAAAGCTATCAGGAAAAAATAACGGCTCCCTCTCATGATTACACTCTCACGTCTTAAATCTACTAATTTTTAATAATTCCTTTCTTACCATACCAATAGGTGGTTAATTGGGTCAAAAATAACTATTGACACCTAGACGGTATTAATGCAGAACAGCAACTGAGCCGCATTAAAAATGGTATGCAGTCATCAAAAGTTATCACCGCAAATTTGATAACCCCTCTGTGTTAATACAGAATGTGTTAATAAAAGAAATTTACCCATCACTGTTTGATCCATTTCGTACCCCTATATATTTGCAAATACCCTCCTCTTTTGTTGGGTGGGGTAAATCGGCCAGTAACACCTACATTTATAACGTTATTGAGAAACGGGAATTCTAGGGTATTGATATCAGTAAACTGGCGTTGGTTTTGGCGTTGAAAAATATAGAATGCAGGGTACGTAAGGATAAGAAATCTACATTCTCATAGAAAATTCGTATCTAGAAGGCACCGAACGGCATATAAGAACCACTAAGTAATGGGCTTAGGAAACCGGTGCTCTATCCTCCTGAGCTATAGGGGCATAAATGAATTCCCGGTGCAAAATTGTATCAAACAGAACCTGACTTGGGTTTACTAGATTCGATATTGATAAGAACTTCGTGTTACTACAGAATGTACTCATAGAATTTAGCCCACTTAATTTTCTCTTTGGAGTTCCTAACATGTCGCAAAAAATAGAAAAAGTCTTAATAACCGGTGCCACAGGGTATGTTGCAGACCAAATGCTGGCTTTCATGAAAGAGCAGTATGAAACTGTTCTGGTAGACACTAGGAAGGTGAACAGGCGCGGAGAACCAGTGGAAGAAGTAAATAACGTAGATCTGATTGATCCCGATAGAGACAAATACTCTCATCTTTTTGAAGGGGTAGATGCGGTTATACACCTTGCATACAAAAGAAGATCAGGGGATCCCCTAGATCATTTCAATAGTGAAAAACAAAACGTAGAAATGGCATATAACGTCTTTAGATCATCGTATGATGCTGGTATTCAAAGGGTTGTAATGGCCAGTTCAAATCATGCAGCTGACTGGTATGAACACGCTTTAATACACAATGGTGGGCTGGATATAGTCAGGCCATACGATTTACCACTTTCAGACAATTTCTACGGATGGGCAAAAGCGACCTATGAACATATGGGGTTCTTGTTTGCTAGCGGCGGTATGGGAGAAGGAGGTGATGGAGCATCCGGTAGCGCTGCAACGGGAAACCTCCTTGCCGGAAATTTAAACACCAGCAGAAAAATGGGTATCGTGATGGTGAGAATCGGTGCGCCTCGGGATATAGAGACAGAAATGTACAGAGGAAAACCAGCCGCTTACAAAAGAGACCTAGGTGCTTATATAAGTCCTCGAGACATCACACAACTCTTTCATAAGGCTATGGAAGCCCCCGATATAGAGAACGAATATGGAGTTCCCTGGCAGGTGGTTTATGGGATAAGCAACAACACTCGAGCTTTTTGGTCCCTTACTAGCGCGAGGAAAGTATTGGGTTACGAGCCTGAGGATGACTCAGAGATTACATTTAGATCCGGAATCAACGAGCTCCTTTCAGAATCTGGCCGCGTCGGCCCTATAGACGTTTAAAAATTTGCCCTTCTAGCGCTTTGCCGTCAAAGTATCTCTTGAGGTTTTCGACAGCGAAATCTGCACGTTTACGCATCGTGCCGTCAGTACCTGCTACTGTGTGAGGTTGAACTATCACGTTGGGTAATTTATAGACCGGTGAATCAAATTCCGGCGGCTCTTTTGCAAAAGCGTCCAGTCCTGCACCAGCTATTTTTTTATCCCTGAGAGCATCGTATAAGGCATCCTCATCTATAAGGCCACCTCGAGCAACATTAATCACATAGGATGTCGGCTTTAAGAGAGCAATCCTTTTTCTATTGATTATGTGTTTCGTCTCTTCCGTTAAATGGAGATGCACAGATAAGAAATCACAATCTTCTATCGCACCATCAAGATCCTCGGGTCCCCCCAGTAAGTCAGGCTGTATCTCATCTAAGATTTCCTGTTCGATCGGACGAACATCAATGGCATTAATTTTCATACCGAAGGCTTTAGCCCTACGGGCAAGTTGTTGCCCGCTAGCACCAAAACCCACTATTGTTAGAGTTCTTCTTTCTACTTCAAGGCCATTGGCACTAAAAACCGTTCCAGCATAAAACTGATCAGTCGCATTTCCGTAGTCATGAGCAAGCATGAGAATAAACATCATGGCCCCTTCTGCCAAAGACACACTGCTTAAATGGCCTGGGCAATGGGCAAGTATCATCCCTTTCTCAATAATTCGCTCCACCTCGACATGATCTAAACCATTTGTTTGAACCTGTATATATTTGACCCCTACTTCTGCCGCAACATCCACTAATTCTGGTTCTATATTTCCACCGAGATCTACAATAACTTCCCTACCCTTCAACTGTGACAGCGCATCTTTTGATCTATCAAATATTTCAGTATCGAATTCCTTCAGCAAGGTTTCAGGCAAGTATTGATGTCTTTCTTCAACGCTAACGATCGGATGTGGCAAATATGAAACCTTCAATTTCCCCATCTGTCATACCTCCTCTAAATATCTATCAAAGCCGATAAATTCAGAAAACACAAAACCCGGCTCTATCCTACATAAAATCAAATGCTCTAGCGAGATGACAAGTTTGCCTTATGCCGATATCCTACCCTCAATTAATAAATCTACATGGATTGATAATTAAAAGGATAGCCAAATGCCAGAATCTACATTGACCATTGATTGCCAGGTACATGCCTATGAAAAGGATAGCCTTTCACGACCATGGCAAGGGTTCCTGCAAGGCCCTGATGAAGTAACTGGGGATGACATGGTTGCAGCAATGGATTCAGTTGGTGTGGATGGAGCGATTTTGATATCTCCCGCGAGCCTATACGCCTATGACGCTAGCTATGCACTGGAAGTTTATGCAAAACATCCTGGCAAATTTGGCTTGGTTAGGCCCTTCAACCCTAAATCTGAAACAGTGGGTGAAGAAGTTGAAGAATGGGCAGCAACCCCGGGGGTAGTTGGAGCCCGCATCATGTTAAGACCATATGAGTTTACTGAATATGATCCAGGTCTGAGTAGCATTCTTGATGCCGGAGCCAAAGCAGGAATACCGATAAACATTATGTGTTCCGGCAATCTCGATTTATTCAGCCAACTTGCCGACAAGCACCCTAACACCCAGATGGTGATTGACCATCTAGGAATACCGCAGCCCCATCTTCCTCCAGTACCAGAAAATCCATTTGCGGATTTGGACAAAGTCATATCACTGGCAAAGCATGACAATGTTGTTATAAAAATCTCCGGTGCTGGCACTTTATCGCATGAATCTTTCCCTTATGCTGACATATGGGAACCTCTAAGCAAAATATTCAATGCTTTTGGCCTGGATCGTTGCCTATGGGGAACTGATTGGACAAGGGCAGTTGAACTTTTGACCTACAAGGAAGGCGTTGAAGCGTTTAGAGTCACAGATTCGCTATCTGATTCAGAACGAGAAATCCTTATGGGCGGCAGCCTGTCTAAAATCTATAAATGGGCCCCTAAGAATTAAGTTTAACTTCACACCCATCCGTGCGCTAAAACGATAACCATAAATCTTGTTCTAGCGGTTCCCAGTATTCCACAGTGACTGATTCAATAATGAAATGTTCATACGGGTCTACCGATTTATATTCTTCGTAAGGCCCATCCCAATTCTTTCTGCGTTCCTTGTAGGAATCGTGTCCTTCCAGAGAATGGAATTCAAAATTCATTATGTAGCGCCCGGTAGGGTTTCCAGAGGAATCGAGTTGACAAAAATATTTGGCAGATTTCCATTCCGGAAATAATTTATCGTGATTTTTTTCTACAAATGAGAACCACTGCCTAATGATCTCATCATGGTCATGCTGATGCCCCGGTTTAACTTCCCAGCTTTCAACTTCTATGAAACTCAACTTATAGTGCTCCTGATAAGCATTCATCTGACATAATATTGGAACAAATTCTGGCGTGAAGGATCAAATGGTACAGTTCAGTATAGCAATCAGCGGAGACCGGGAGATCGAAGAATATATCTCCATAGGAAAAATTGTCGATCAGTCCGACTTTTCGAATTTAAGCATCTATGACGACCTTATGTTCAAACCCGCTTGGCCAATACTCAGCCTAATTGCTATTAACACAGAAAGAATAAAAATCGGCCCTGCTGTATTAAACCCCTATCTGACACATCCTGCAGTGATCGCAGCCAATATCTCTGTAATCGATGAAATATCGAATGGCAGAAGTTTCGTTGGCATTGGAAGAGGAGCCTTTTTAGATTTTCTAAACATAAAATCGGAAAAGCCCATTAGTGCAGTGAAAGAGGCTATAGAAATAATCCAAAATCTCTCAGCGGGTATCAAAAAGCCTTTCCATGGTGAGATTTTTTCTTTAAAGGAAGGGGCTTTTTTCAGATGGAATGCTGACCATAGAAGAATTCCAGTAATGGTTGGAACCTGGGGCAAAAAGATGTCTACCTTAGCAGGAAAGAAAGCAGACGAAGTAAAGGCCAGCCCTCTTTGGAACAGTGAGTATGCTCGAACCCTACGCTCTAAAATAGACCAAGGTGCGATCTCGGCCGGAAGGGTACCAAGTGAGATTGGTTTGACTCTGGGTGTATTGACATCCATCCATAATGATTCCGACACTGCAAAGGAGTATGCTCGCAACGCATTAGCAATTTATCTGCCCCATTTATACCCGATGACAGAAGTGATGGGCGTACCCTCAAATGAAATAGACAATGTCAGGAAACTTTCCAATTTAGGAAAATATTCAGAAGCATCCAAACTAATTTCTGATGAAACTCTTAACAATTTTTCCTTATACGGTTCCCCTGGTGAGATCAGATTGAAAATCACTTCTCTAATTGACACCGCTCCTGTAGATAAAATTGAGTTTGGAACACCACATGGCCCAAATTCCTTTGAGGCAATAAATTTACTGAAAAACGAGGTTATACCCTGGTTCAGTTAGTGTCTTAATACCAATATATTTAGGAATCTGAATCGGTAAACCAGTCCCACATCCTGGAAGCCAAAGAAACACTAACTTCAACATCTTCTGGAAGTAGATATCTTGATTCAACTAGTTCTTCAGCCGCTTCTTTAACTTGATCTAGATAATCATCCCTACTTGAATAACGCTCCTCGATGGATGGCCTTGGATCGCCGGCACTCAGTCTTTGTGATTGGGTGATAGGAAAAGGAATCGTGCCCCCAGCAAATACCAGAAGCTGTTTATCACCACCCACATCGGGATGACGCAAAGTCCATCCTGTATGAGCTGCCACTGGTACAGCTATCTCGGGAGCAATAATTCCACCTATCTCATTGCCATCAGAATTTACAGCAGGAACTAATCCTCCAAACTCTTTCCCTATTTCTGGTGGCAGAATATTTGGATGTTCATCGCCATCACTCGGGGAAAACTCTCTTCTTCTTGGGGTTGCATGCCTTTCCGGATAATTTGACCCCGGTATCTTTGAAAAGACGGCTTGCAAAGAGGACGGATGCACCAAAGTTCCTTCCTCAATTCTTGGGTGCTCAGAGGCTGGAGGCTCTTTACCTTCAGTAACCCAGGCATCCATATTTATTAAACAAGCCCTCAACAGAGGAGTGTAGTCAATAATGCTCCTAATATTTTGAGAACGCTCTGCACCCTCAACTATGAAACCATTATCCGTCGGAGGCCAAACCCCAATACCGTGTTCGGTACCTGCAAAGTGATATACCCTGGTATTTGATCCTTGATGAATATCTCTTCTCCCATCAGGGTCAGTATGAAGCAACGAAGCATCAACCCTGTGATACTCAGCTGAGGTATTCGTGTACATAATCTTCAGATTACTACCTCTACCATCAAGCCTTCCATGCAGCGAGCCAGTATCTTCGGTTTCAGGGTCTGTTTGTTCAATAGACGCAAAGGGAAACAGTTGATGCATCATATTATTTCTATCTTTAGAATTCTGCCCAAAACGTTGATTAAACTCACCCCGCATTCCTCCTGCAACATTGGCGATGAAACCATCCAACGTTTCACGGCCTGCCTCGTCTAAATTAAAATCGTTATATGCGAATGTACGAAGGAATCTGCCAGTTTGGGAACGCCCATAAGCATAGGCTGTATCAATCCCTTCTACCGGGGAGTCCAGATGTGGGCTACCGTTTTTGATCCAAGAAACACAATCCCTCAATGCAGCAAAACTAAGTCCAATTACAGGTGCACCTACCGCGGTATATACAGCCTGGTACAAGCGTCCTTTTTCAAAACCTTTTTCAGAGCACACGTATCCAGGATCTGGATGGTAATTTCCTGCATCATCTATCCTCCCAAATTTCCAATCATCCCGTGCCATAGGTTCTGCTGGGCCATCCGGCATGTCTCGAATTTCTATCAAGGCTGAAGGCTCATACATGTCTGCTGCTTCATAGGCTTTATGGCCTTTGTCTGAAAGTAGAAAATTGTGGGTATCTTCAGGCGACTGAAGCTGCATATATACCTTACCTTCAAGCCTACTCCCATCGGGATTGAGTGCTTCAGGTCCTCGCATCGTTATAAGGGCATCAAAAGGAGGGGCATCAACCTGCCAACCGCAAGCCACCACTACATAGCCTTGTTCCATTAAAAGTCCATCGCCTAAATCAACCTCGACATCTATCGGAGTGTTTTCATCTATTAGAGGTCTCGTTCCTCTATTAAAGTTGGGCAGCCCAACCCTATTCCCTCTGTTTACTACATCCAACAGTAATTTTCCCGACACCTTCGTCTTATCTACAGGAAGAATTAAGGAAACATCTGACTCAAATTCGACAAATCCATCTTGATTTATCGGTGCGAGTTTTACATCAGTTATTCTGGAATTGGCATCATTTTCAGGGTCGGTTTGGAAGGATAAAACTCCTCTAATCTCTTCATATTGGCCCACATCACCGAAATGTTTCCCGTCAGCAAGAACTCTCCTAAAGGTTGTTTCAAATTTAGTGGCGGGCATAAGAGACTCCTATATGTATTACAAATGAGATGACTGTTTTACAGCATTTGAGAAAAGTTCGCAAAATTCCCCTTTTGACCTAGCATAAATCATGAATTTTCAATCTTTACAGTAACGGGCTAAAATCCGAAGGCATTTAATGAATTCACAAACGAGGTAATAATCATGGATATGGAAAAAACAGCCCTAGTAACGGGAGGTTCCAGGGGAATTGGTAAGGCCATAGCAAAAGATTTTTCAAAGAATGGAATCGACGTTGTAGTAACCGGCAGAGATAAAGGCCGGCTCCGGGATACGGCAAAAGAACTTGAAACATATGGTAATAATGCTTACTGGATAGACGCAGATTTAGGCACTGACCCGGGGGTGACCAGAATATTCGATTTCCTAAAAGAAAAAAAGCTTGAAGTGAACGTCCTAGTGAACAACGCTGCAATTATTCATTTGTCTACACACTTGATAGATTTCGATATGGAAAATTGGCAGGAAGTTATAAATGTCAATTTGATTGGTGCAGTAAAAATAACAAAGCTTCTATTACCTGGCATGGTTTCCCAAAATTACGGAAAAATCATCAATATTTCATCAATAGGTGGACGGAAGGGAGCAGCAGGAAGAAGTGCCTACAGAGTAACCAAGGCCGGGTTAATTAGTTTTACAGAATCATTGGCTGCAGAGGTAAAATCATCTGGTATAGATGTCAATTGCGTTTGTCCCGGTAGCGTTGTTACAGAAGGCTATGTAGAGGCATTTGGTCAACAATCCATCGAAAACAATCACATGATGGATCCATCTGAAATTGCCACTTTATGCTCATTTTTGGTAAGTGAAAATTCTTCCGCCGTCACAGGAGCAACCATCGATGCATACGGACCTTCAAACCCATTATTTAGATAGCCCAACGATATTTTTTATCGGTCACCGTTCCTGTTAATATTGCCGAAGCTTCCAAAAAATATGCCCTTAAGAGATCTCAAGGCTTATGAACAACATTAATAAAGGTCCCCTTCAAGGAATGAAAGTCCTGGATTGGACTATGTGGCAGTTTGGACCTGTCTCGACAATGATGATGGCAGACCTCGGAGCCGAAGTTATTAAAATAGAGTCCTTGGACGGAGACCACGGGAGACAATTTGGCCAAGTAAGCGGGGTGGCAAGTAATGCATACGACGGAGTCAGCTCTCATTATTTCGAGGTACTTAACAGGCAAAAGCTTGGTATAGCTATCAATTTAAAGGAAAAACGTGGGCAAGAAATTGTTCACTCTCTGGTAAAACAATCTGATGTTTTTGTTCAGAATTTCAGACAAGGTGTCGCAGAAAGACTTGGTTTAGGTTGGGAAGATTTGCAAAAAATAAATTCTCAACTGGTATACGGATCAGCCACTGGATATGGACCTCTGGGAGAAGATTCCGGTAAACCAGCATTCGCATTAACTGGAGAGGCTAGATCAGGGTCTTTATGGTGGGGCGGACCTGAAGATGACACCCCTTATAACCTACACGGGGTGGCAGATCAAATGGCAGGAATAATGCTTAGCTACGGTATATTATCTGGGCTGCTCTACAAAGAACGTCATGGGATCGGCCAGAAAATTGAAACTTCTCACCTAGGCAGCATGATGTGGTTAGGAATGATGCGAGATGGTATAGGGTTGCTTGAGGGTCAGGAATTGAACAGGCAACACAGAAGTAACATGAACAACCCTTTGTGGAATACATATCAGAGCAAAGATGGAGTTTGGATCGCATTATCGATGAGTCAAGGAACAAGGTATTGGCCTATTTTCTGCAAAACAATTGCCCGTGAAGATTTAATCACACAGCCTAAATTCAGCACCCCTGAATCTAGGGAAGAAAACAAGCACCACGTAATTGGTGAATTGGACAAAATATTTGGATCCAAGACTTTTGCAGAGTGGCAAAAAATATTGGGAAGTTCTGATTTGATATGGGAAAAAGTTCAATCAACCCTTGATTTACCCAAGGACAAACAAGTCACATTAAATAATTATCTTGTGCCTTTTGATCATCCGGTCATCGGGGATTCGATGTGGCATCAACTCCCATTGGCCTTCGACAAAACTCCGTTATCTACAGAAAAAATGGCACCATCTCTAGGAGAAAACACAGAAGAAATACTTATCGATCGTCTCGGTTATTCTTGGGACGATATATCATCGTTACAGGATGAAGGTATTATTTTGTAGCTTAATCTTTTGATTCCATTGATGGAATTTAAAAGGGAAGATAAAACGGCTCCGTCAGTTTGGTGTCAAATGCAACATCTGACATCAATAAGAGGCCAAAGATTATACTAGCTGTTCCAGCAACCCCATTTACTATTGTAGTGATCTTTTCATTGTTGGAGCTTAATACGAAAGGAACACTCAGTAAAATGGTAATTAAAGCCATAGAAAATACTGTACCTACCCCAAAAAGGATCAAATAAACCAGTCCTGTCGTAAAGGTATCTATTGTGGGCAATAAAACCAACATCACAGCGGCACTACCGGCCATACCGTGTATTAATCCGATCAAAAAAGACTTAAGCCGAAAAAATGGCCGGCCCGGATTGAAAAGTGAGTGTGGTTTCTCAATCGACGGATCTTCCTGTGATGAATGAGTACCATGAATATGCATGTGAGAATCCCCATCGTGAGCATGTTGATGCACATGCAACTGGCGCCTTCTCAAATTCCAGTACACCTGGAGGCCCAAGAATATCAACATCGCCGCCACACCAAATTCAAAATAATGGGCAACTCCTTTATAAAAATCCATTACAGCGGATTTAATAAGTAAGATTACTATCCCCAGTATTAGCAGTGGAGTTGTGTGCCCTAGTCCCCATGAGGCGCCTACCCAGAGGCTTCGAAACGCATTTCCATACTCATTAACTATAGTTCCGACAGCAACAACATGGTCAGCATCGGTAGCATGCTTGAGTCCAAGTAAAAACCCAAGAATAACTACAGCTATTGCCCCAGAATCACTATCCAAGAAAACACCTCAATGAAATTTGCTCCAACCCTTATGATACATTAGTATCATTCTCATGACTGTTTTGTATGAAAAACTACAGGGCCCCGATGGTGCTTTGAAAGCCATATCCAATTTGGATAAAGACATCGAACTCGCGCTTGAAACATATGGCCCCCCGCCAGATCGTTCGTTACCGGCTACCTTCCAAACATTGGCAAGGTCAATCGTGGGTCAGCAAATTTCAGGAGCTGCCGCTACGAGCGTATGGAACCGTATGAAAGAGGCGGAGGTCTCGACAGAACAAGTTATATCCAAACTGGAACCAGACGATATGATGCCATTGGGATTATCCCGCAGGAAAGCTGAATATATCATTGGAATCGCTAAGGAAATCACAACTGGGGAATTGGACCTAAAATCATTTCCTCAAATGAGTGGTGAGTCTGTGCAACAAAGACTCGTTAAGATCAGGGGCGTCGGCGCTTGGACAGCAGACAATTATAGGCTTTTTGCTCTTGCAGACTTAGATGCCTGGCCAGTAGCTGACATAGCGCTCCAAGAAGGAATGAAAATACTTAAATCTCTTGACATGAGGCCAGATGTGAAAACAATGGAAACCATGGGTGAACCGTGGAGACCTTTTAGGGGTGTCGGGGCACTTATCCTATGGCATATATATGGTTCTCACAAAAGAAAGGCTACCATAGCCGATATTTAATTCTTGGTTGGATTCAATGACTCCTACAGGTGCCTCGCCTTGGCGCAATAAAAAACTTTGGTCTCTAGCGATGGGAGAGACTCTTTCTTGGGCAGGCCTCTTCTACGTTTTTCCAGTATTGCTATTGAAATGGAAGGTCTGGTTTGACTGGGGAATCGCGGAATTATCAATTGGATTCACGTTGGCCCTGATTGCCTCTGCGATAACAGGAATGATTGCCGGGCGCATTATCGATAGGGGGCACTCCCAGAGGCTGATGACATTCAGTGTAATTATGGGAGCCTTACTACTTTCACTACTGCCCATGGTCACAATGCTATGGCAATTCTATTTGGTATGGCTCCTGATAGGATGCTGCCTAGCTGGATGCCTATATGACCCATGCTTCTCATACCTTACCCGAACGTTTCAAGCAGATGCCAAAAACAGTATTATCATGATCACATTAATAGCAGGGTTTGCTAGTACTGTTTCATATCCGCTTTGCACGCTGATTACCGACCTTTACAATTGGAAAATCACTGTATATCTACTGACTGTAATCCTTTGTTTTATTGCTGCGCCTTTATTTTGGTACGGTACATCGATACAGCCAGCAAGCTCACAAAGTTTGGATAAAGACAGCAAAATTTCAGTGATGAAAACAATCAAACCTGCATTATCTAGTCCAGTCTTTTGGGGATTACTAACGATTTTCGCTGCCTTCTCTTCAAATCAAGGAATGATTATTAGCCAGATATTCCCACTCCTAGAAAGCAGAGAGATTTCACCCGGAACAACTGTGCTTTTTGCATCGTGCATTGGACCAATGCAAGTAATTGCCCGACTAATTCTTTTTGCCACAGAATCGTTCGGCAATAGAGACATACCAATCATGGCAGTCTGCCTTACAAGCTTAGTTTGCTTATGCTTATCCAGTCTCGCATTGGTTTGGGGGGGAACCTCTTTGATAATAATTGTGATATTCGTGATCTTCCAGGGTGGTCCATATGGGTTATTTAGCATCGTCAGACCCGTCATTACAGCGGAAATGCTTGGAAGAGTAAATTTCGGTTTACTCTCCTCGATGGTCGGTATTGGCAGCGTATGGGGAGCTGCTCTAGCTCCAGGGATAGCAGGCAGCATAGCGGACCGATGGAACTATGATGCCGTACTGATTACAACATCATCGATTACTGCAGCTGGTTTGATAGTTTTAATGGTCACCTCGAGGCTTCAAAAAAGCAATCCCTTTAACATTGGGCCCATGAAATAGCCACTAAAGTACCACCCCAATTTAATGCAAACCCCTAGAGATTTTCGTTAACACTATATATTTTGAGGGCGTTATCTCTAAACATTAATGCTCTCTCTGTTTCCGTATAATCTTTGGAAAATAATTTAAATGCATTGTATAAAACGTTATATGAATAAGAGACTTTATCCACAGGAAAATTACTCTCAAACATTCCTCTCTCGGGACCAAATTGCTCAATGCAATAGCTCAAAAGAGGAGCCATCTGACCAGCAAGTTCCTCAGAGCCAATAGGTTTATCCCTGCGGTGCCAGTCAAATCCTGTTCTTGGCATCCCAATGCCACCCAGTTTTACAACCACATTAGAGCATTCAGACAGACTTTTTATATTCGTTCTCCAATTCTCCAAAACCTCATCTCTACGGGATTCATAGGGCCCATCAAGCACCAATCCTCCTACATGGTTAAGGATTATTTTCAAATCAGGGACGTTCCTGGCTAGATCAACTAACTCACTCAACTGGTGAGAATACATCCAAGCCTCAAAGGTAAGACCCATGTCTGCCAATACTTTGGCACCTTCCTGAAATTCGTTGCCGAGCATCTGACCTTCAATCTTATGAAGTGCTGTATTTTCGATTTCAGGATGTGGGTCCCATGTAACGGAATGTCTTATTCCTCTAAATCTATCAGGGCTAGCCTCTTGTAATGCCTCTAAAACTTCTCTTACAGCACTACCTAAATTTAAATTTGCATGCCCCACTATCGCAGCCGCAGCTCTACTTTCTCCATATAGCCCACTGGCGCTAGCTGCCGCAAGGCCTTGAACAAATTCAACTTCACCTACAGGTTTCATGTGGTCAGCTGCATTTTCCCTGTACATTGACCGCGCTTCGATGAAGACGGTAGAAGTTACCTTATGCCCGCTGGTTATATCATCAACCAATTCAGGCAAAAGATATTCCTGATAGGGAATTCTTTCCAATCTATGATCCCAAAAGTGATGATGAGGATCACATATAGGCAGATCAGGTTCCAAAGTTTCTTCGGTCGTTAAATCCAGCCAGTCATTTCCACCAAACGGCATTTTTACAACTCCAAATATTTTTCATTTAGATCAACTTTGGGCAAATATACATTATTCAATGAACCTTGTGGAAAAAGGCTCCTAAATCTGTTACCTATTCAGATAAGTCGAACTTATAATTGTAGTGTCTGAAAATTAGTTGATCTAAGGACAACAAATGAGTACAAAAGAATGGTTTAAAGGCAATCTTCACACACATACAAACAAATCAGATGGAGACGAAAGTCCCGAGAAAGTGTGTGAATGGTTTGAAAATCATGATTACGATTTTCTGGTATTAAGTGATCATAACCATCTGACTTTGCTTGATTATCAGAATACTGGAAAATCTAACTTGCTAATGATCCCAGGAGAGGAGGTGACCGCTTTCGCATCCTCTAATAGGGCACCAGTGCACATAGGGGCAATCGGAATAAATAAGTTAGTCAGTCCCGTTGTATGTGAGGATGTGGTTTCCACTTTGCAAATGAATATAGATAACATTTTGGAAGCCGGAGGAATAGCCTGTATTAATCACCCTAATTTCAAATGGGCATTCGACCATAGGGAAATGTTGGCCACTCACGGAGCAATGCTGTTCGAAGTCTATAACGCCAGCCGAGGTTGCAATAACATGGGAGGAAAAGGGAAATTCTCAACATCCGAAATGTGGGATTACATGTTAAGCAATAAAAAGATTATTTATGGTGCAGCAACGGACGATTCACATGACTATCAGGATTTCGCTCCAGAAAAACATAACCCCGGTAGAGGTTGGTTAATGGTGCGTTCTGAATCGGATGACCAAAATTCGTTGATAAAAAATATGGAGACGGGAAATTTCTATTCTTCAACCGGAGTTTATTTAGATGACATGGACATCTCAAATAAACACATTGAATTTTCCATAACTCAGATTGATGATTTTGTTTTCCTGACCAGATTAATTGGAAAAAATGGGAAAACGCTCAGGGAAGTATCTGACAACAAAGTCAGGTACGAATTTGAAGGCAATGAAGGATATGTACGTGCAGAGATAATTGATTCCGATGGGGCATTGGCATGGACACAACCTATTTTTGTCTCATGAAATACATGGCTTGTAATATGGTCTACAAGCCATGTAATAAAACTTCCTAAACCTGAACTCTATGTACTACCCTTCCCACAGTTCGCCAGGGTGGTTGAGCCAAAAGACCCAAAAGTACTGCACCAAAATTCTTGTCCTTTTGTTTAGATCTAGTTAGCTACATAAACCATACGTGCCGTATGCCTAATATAAGCTTGCCTCAAATCTCGAACTTTTTGTACAGCAGATTTGAATTTATCTCCATATATTGCATCAGAGTGCTTCTCAAAACTGGCTAAACTGTCGTAGATAGCAGTCGCCCTTACAATGTCTTGGTTGCCTACATAAGGCACTGTAATTAAGGGTTTCATGTCATCGCCGTATAGATCTCTTATCTCCAAAAGTGCAGCTGCCAATTCTTGAGCTTTACCTGATTTGGCTTTCAGAATATTTCTGGCCATATACTTGGGCTTAGACGGCATGTTTTCGGCAGGAGCTAGAATTCTTAGAACTTGAGCTTGTACATCGGTGCAATGAATGTCTATTGAATCCAAAATATTCATTGAGCCAATTACTCTATCATTGACCTTTTCTATCTCATCAATTGAACCTAATACTCTTGCCCCAACTATCAAATGGCCTGAACCCGTAGGAGCGTTCACTGATATAGACACGTTTCCTTGAGTTGATCCAGTTTTGAACTGTTCAACTACCGCATCGAGCACTTTTTGGCCTGATCCAGGTTTGGCAACCCTTCTTGATTGCAATACATAATTCGGCATAAAAAACCTCCGTATTAATTGACTAGAGGCGGAGAATAGCATCTAAGTTATTTTTTGCCAATTTTTAAGTTTTATCCTTTTATTTTATAAACCATTAATTGATCTTTTTCTTTCAGTTGGGCTTTTGGACTTTCCAATATTGCAGCACAGCAAATATATCTACTAATGAAAAAGAGCCTAAGCGGATTGGAAACAAAAGAGAACTTCAAGAAAACAGCTAACTAGCTTTCTTTAAACCTAACTAAGTCCAAAAACCCAGTAGATTTCAAATCTCTTTCGGCAATATATCTCATATATGTTCTCAAGAAAGCCTTAACGTCTACCAAGTCATCTACATAAGGATCAGAACTATCTGACCGGAGGTTCAAATTAAGGGACCTTTGGAAAAACCTAAGTACTGTGAGTGCGGAAACAGAAACATTCCAGGACTGATCTGTACCATAGTTATTAACGCAATCAGGGCATAAAACCCCTCCCGCTATCGGATCAAAGACATGGTCAGTTCTGTCAAGACCATTACCACATTCCACACAACTCACAAACTCTGGAAGGAAGCCAGAGACGTGCAGCAGCCTAAATTCAAACCACAATATCCAAAATTCCCGATGTTCTAATCGGTCTAAATTGGATAGAGTTTCTAATAACATGTCGAACAAGGAAAAATTGGGTGATCTATCTTCCCCAAAAGTATCCACCAACTCCGCTATATAGATTCCCTCAGCGATGGCAGTTAAATTTTTTCTGAGGTTTTGATAGGACTCAATCACTACACATTCATTGACATTATCGAGGCTTCTTCCACGAGCAATCGAAGCTTGGACATGGTTCAGGATTTCTAAACTGCCGCCAAATTTACTGCCTGGACGTCTTACCCCGCGAGCCACAGCCGCAACCTTACCAAAGGAGCGCGTGTAAAACGTGATGATTCGATTGGTTTCACCTATTGGCATTTGCTTTAAAACAATAGCCTTGGTTTTATAAACTCGGTTACCTGTCATAGGCACGCCTTGAAACACTGTGGAAGTTAGAAATTTTGTCGGCCTTCTATAGCTCTCCCTAGTGTCGCTTCATCTGCATATTCCAAGTCGCCTCCAACCGGAAGCCCTCTGGCAGGTTTAGTTATTTTTATCCCCGACGGTTCAATAAGTTTATGAATGAACATTGAAGTAGCCTCTCCCTCCAAATTAGGGTTAGTCGCCATGATAATTTCAGTCACGTCATTATCTATCAGTCTCTGCAACAAAGGTTTTACTTTTAAATCATCCGGGCCGATCCCATTGATTGGTGAGATAACTCCATGGAGAACGTGATATAACCCATCATATGTAGAGGTTTTTTCCAGAGCCATGACGTCCAAAGGTTGTTCTACCACACAAATTTTACTTTGATCCCGTGTTGTATCTGAACAGATAGTACAAGGATCATTTTCAGTTATATGAAAACATTTTGAGCAAAGTGTTATGCGAGTTTTAACGGAAAGGATCGCGGAAGCCAGATTCTCGGCTTGCTCCGCTGGCATCCTAATTAGATGGTAGGTCAGTCGCTGAGCCGATTTAGGACCGATCCCTGGGAGTCTACTGAACTCTTCTATAAGTCGCTGAACAGGAGGGGTCCCGCTCGAATATTGCATATTCACTCTAGGTAAGGCCTGGTATGTTCAACCCTCCGGTTATAGCACCCATTTTTGAAGATGCCAATTCCTGAGCCTTTTCCATTGCGCCATTAACCGCAGATAATACAAGATCCTGAAGCATTTCAACATCATCGGGATCCACCGCATCCGGATCTATTTCTATTGATTCCACTACCATTTTCCCAGATACCACCACTTTTACCACACCTCCACCCGAAGAAAATGCCACTTTAGTTTCCTCAATTTCTTGCTGGGCTTTCAGCATTTGTTTTTGCAACTGTTGAGCCTGTTTCATCATGTTACGGTTCATCATTATGGTTTACTCCTTTCTTCAACTATACGGGCTCCAAGTGATTGTGCAGCTCGGACCAGATGACTTTGCTGACCAATGGGACCTCGGACCGATCTCACTTCATTACTGGACAGTTCCACACTAATTTTATACTTTTTACCTAGAACATTTTCGACGACACTTTCAAATTGTCCATTTACTAACGGGTCTTCTATTTCGCTATTGATTCTTTCGAGATGAGAACTATGCAGGAAGGTTAACACCAAAGTGTCATCTTTAATTTTCCGTTCTTTGCATCCGCGAAGCAAGGCACCCAAATTAAATCTTTTGCCGGTTTGTCTTAACGAGCGTAATAACTCGTTCCAATGTTCATCAATACTATCGCCGGTAGCGATTGCTCGGAGATTCACTTCATTTGTTCCCAATTCAGATGGTTTGCTTTTAGAATTGGTTTC
>DJMH01000041.1:4383-4561 GCA_002435305.1 Dehalococcoidia bacterium UBA6495 | reverse complement strand
CTATTTTTGGTTTCTGTTCAGTATTGACGAAAGGCCCCTCGAGGATCTGTTCTTCGCTTTTCTTATTGGACGTACTTCCCGTGTTTGTCTCTCTGAATTGATTTGGGGGCGGCTCGTTGTTTTGCTGGCTCATAATCGATTCCAGTATGGCAATCTCTAATGGTAATGCCGGGGTCAG
>DJMH01000041.1:0-4033 GCA_002435305.1 Dehalococcoidia bacterium UBA6495 | reverse complement strand
ACTTCAGAGATGATTTTTGCGATATGGATCAACCTTTCCATACTAAATTTTTCTGCTATGCTCTGGAGACGGTCCTTAAGGGCGTCACCGAGTTCAGATCCATCACTGGCATTCGATTTTAGTAAAATCAAAACCCGGATTATTTCAATAAGACTTGAATGAATCTGGGAAGGTTCTTTCCCGTCCTCAATCATTTGCCCTAGGCGAACGAGGCTGTCTTTCACGTGGTTATCCGCTACCAAATCCAATAGATCTGCTGGTAATGACTCATCTGTCAGATTAAGCAGCTGTCGAACATCTTGTTCTGTTACCGGTGGCTCTGAGGAAACTATCACCTGCTCAAGGATATTTTCGGCGTCTCTCAAACTTCCCGTCGACTTACGGGCCACCAACATTAAGGCCTCATCTTCAATTTCCACTGCTTCTTCGACACTCAATTTCCTTAATTTTTCTACAATATCTTGAGATGGAACTCTTCGAAAATCAAAGCGTTGACATCTAGAAATTATGGTCAATGGAACTTTATGAACATCGGTAGTAGCGAGTATCAAAATGGCATGGGGAGGAGGTTCTTCTAAGGTTTTTAAAAGGGCATTAAAGGCCTCCGGTGTGAGCATGTGGACTTCATCGATGATGTAGACTTTGAACTTAGCTTCTGCAGGACTGTAGTGTATTTTTTCAGTTAAATCCCTTATGTCAGCTATGCGGCGATTACTAGCTGCATCGATCTCGATCAGATCAATAGCTCTACCTTCATTTACCGCAAGGCACATATGGCAGCTATCATCGGGTTCACCATCGCTTGGCGATAAGCAATTTACAGCTTTTGCCAATATCCTAGCTGTGCTTGTCTTTCCGGTTCCCCTGGGCCCGCAAAACATATAGGCATGCGATACTCTGTCAGTTAAGACAGCCTGCCTCAGAGTTTGGGCCACATGATTTTGCCCCACTAACTCGGATAATGTGCCGGGTCTCCATTTTCTATACAGTGCCTCAGCCATATCTATCTACTCACCCAGCCATAATCTCCTTTTCCAAGGATTCCATTTCTTTTCTCTCATCAACTTTTATGTGATCATAGCCCAGAAGGTGCAAAAATCCATGAATCACCAAGAATTTCAACTCTTCCTGCAAGTTCATCTTATGCTCTAACGCTTGCCTTTCAGCCTGGGGGAAAGATATCACCACTTCCCCTATTTGTTTGGTTAGGCCATCAGGGATTATGAATTCTAGGTGAGACAGCCCTACTCGGTTATCCTCTTCAACCCCATAATACTCTCCTTCATGATCATTTGAGAAGGACAGAACATCGGTTACCTCATCAATTCCTCGATACCTTTCATTTAGGCTCTTCAAATACTCGTCACCAGTAATATAGATGCTGGCCTCACAAGATGAAATTCCACATTTTTGCAGTGCATTTTTTCCCACTTTAATGAGATCTACTTTGAAGGGTTCGATATCAAAACCATCGTCGTAATGACAATTTAATACGATTGATTCTTCCAATTGACGCACACCTAAAATTGAACCTATTCTGGCTCAATTAGTGCAATTTGATTACAAAATGCAATTATGGAATTAATCCAACTAGCAAATTTTAACCAGTGACCCGTACTGGTTTGATCTTACTAAATAATTTGAGCCACTGTACAGAAATTCCACCTCAAATCCAGGGTTTATTTCCTGGTTTCCCTCTGAAGATTCGGTGCACCCTAAATTAGGTCCTACCCATTCTTTTTGTTGCAGGCCAATAAAAGTTAAATCTGGTTGATCAACCTTCAGTTCAGAAGCTAGTGTCCACGCAGCCGAAACTTGGGCACATTTCGAGCCAAGATCATCTTCATCGCTAGATCTGGATTTAACAACTGAAGAATCAGATGCCACAAGGGTTGCTTGGTCGACCCCAGCCCTCATTTCTTCAAATAATTTGCCGAAGCTTTCAACCGGCATAACAACGGTAGTGCCACTACTTAGTATAGATTTAAAAGACTCCAAGGAACGTTGGAACGAATAGAATTCCGGATCCTGCTCTAGTGCCTGTGCGAAGATCCCCGTTGCTTCCGCCTCACCACAACCGTTAATTATCTGGCTATCTCTAGTCGCAGCAGCAATAATTATAGTGGCCTTACGGTCAGCGTCAGCTCTCACTTGTGCATCGATTTCTGCTCCCTCCGCTCTTTCTTTGTCGGCTTTCCGTTGCCTTTCTGCCTTCATTCGGGCGTATACGCTATCAGCAATTTCCCCTGGGAAATCTGCCCTTTTTATCCGGACATCTTCAACCGCAATACCAAATTCCAATAATTTAGGGGTGACAGCCGCTTTAACATTACCCATCATCAAATCTCTTTGAGTAGTAATGATTTCTGATTGGTTATGAATACCTATCTCTCGTCTGAGTTCCGAAGAAATTATGTCAACCGCGCGGTCGCTGGCACGTTGTTCATCACCAAGCCTTTCCTTGAAAATCCTTGGGTTTGTTATACGTCCTCTGGCATACACGTCAATAATGAGACGTTTTTTGTCTCTGGTCAGTAGCGAGTCAGGTGGAGCGTCAAAAAGCAAAAGTCTCTTTTCAAATGTTGTCACCTGGTCAATAAACGGTGTCTTTATCCTCAAACCAGGTGTGGTTATTTCACTTTTAATCTGGCCAAACCGTGTAACGATTCCGACTTCTGTTTCATTAATAGAAAAGAAGATCTGCGGCATCATAATGGCCAAAACTATGATCAGTACCACCAGTAGGATAGAAGCCAATTTCATTGTAGTACTACTCCTGGCCGCCGGACACCGGAACAGGTATCACATTACTGGCATTGCTTGGATTGACCAATATCACTTCATCCGGATTACCCAATACTTTCCCAATACTTGGGAGTATATCCTCCATGGCTTCTAGGTAGAGACGCTTTCGTGTCACATTTTTTGATTTAGAGTATTCCTTTTGAATCGCCAAAAATCTCTGTGCTTCTCCTTCCGCAACCGCAATATCTTGCTGTCTTCCACCTTCTGCGTCTTGTAAGGCCTTTGCTGCAGTACCTCTTGCCTGGGGTAAAACGCTTTCTTTGTATGCATCAGCCAAGTTAATTATCCGCGCTTTGTCTTCTTTTGCCCTAACGACGTCATCGAAAGCATCTTTCACTTGTTCTGGGGCAAATACATAGAGCAATTTTACTTCTCTAACTCTTATACCGCTTTGGTATTGATCTAATATAGCCTGGAGCTTTGATTTAGTCTCAATCTGTACGATTTCTTTGTTATCGGTTAAGACGTCGTCAATAGGCCTACTCCCGACAATTTGTCTTAGCGATGTCTCGGTCGCATCTTTCAAAGTGAAGGAATCGGGAGAGACGACTTTATAAAGGTAGTCTTTCACACTTTTTATGTCATATTGAACCAGTAGCTGTACATCAACTATATTAGGTGCCTCTCCCGGCGCTCCCAATTCGTCGGGATCTCCAGTAATCATCAGTGATTCATCCAGCACGGGGGTGCCCGCTCTTACTCCAAGTTCCAATCTACGTATTTCATCAACCTTGACTATATCCTTCGCTCCAACCGGCCCTGGCCACCACCACTGCAATCCTGTACCTCTGGTATCAGAATATTTACCAAACATTCGGAGGGCTGCCTGCTCACCAGGTTGAACAGAAAAAAATCCTGTTGCAAACCACCCGATCACACCTAAAACTATTACCCCAATTATAAGATATGGGACCTTGCTTCTGCCTTTATTACTCCCCGCTGAAGAACCACTATTGCTCCCCGCTGAAGAACCACCAAACAACCCTTTAATCCTAGCAATAATTTGCTCTATGTTAATTTCTGGGTCTTCTTGTCTGTACATATTGCCCCGCGAAGATTTTGTAAGGTTAATTCTAGCATAGGAAACATAGATGAAGAGACTAAGTGTATCTTAAAGCACAGCCAATTTGGATGTAGGCAGCCCAAGTCATGGGAGGTCGAAGAAAGTATTTTTATGTTAATTAAGTGGCTTTATCGAAATAGGTTTAAAAATCTATCTTCATAATAT
>DJMH01000013.1:42741-46617 GCA_002435305.1 Dehalococcoidia bacterium UBA6495 | reverse complement strand
TTGTGTCCTTCATTCAAAAGGTATCAATAGGGTGCAAATACCACTAATGTACTAGAATATAGCTCCTGGCAAAATATTAAAAATATACCGAAGGTTTACTATGAAAGTAGGAATTATCAATGTCACAGGCTATGCCGGAGCAGAGGTTGCCCGAATTTTAAGTGAACACGACGAGGTCGATATTGCTTGTGTAACTGGTCGGAGTGGAGCCGGTAAAAATATTTCTGACGTTTTTCCTCATTTGGCTAATTTAGATATAGAAATATCACCAAGTTTGGACAAAAGTGTAGATTTTGTGTTTTCTGCACTACCCCATGCTGCCAGCGCAGAGGCTTTAAAAGACGCGATCAACTCTGGAATAAAAGGCGTAGATATCAGCGCAGACTTCCGTATTCGGGACCTGAACACTTATTCGGAATGGTATAACGTAGAACATCCTTGTCCAGAACTTTTGGAATCGAGTGCATATGGATTGCCGGAACTGCACCGTTCTGCGATCAGGGACTGTCAAATTGCGGCCAATCCCGGGTGCTATCCTACTGCTTCCATATTAGGCCTCGCACCAGCCTTGGAGGCGGGAATTATAGAACCAGAGGTCATCGTTGATGCTAAATCTGGAGTCTCAGGGGCTGGAAGGGGCCTGTCACTCAAAATCCATTATTCAGAGGTAAATGAAAACATAAGTGCATACGGGCTGGATGGCCATCGCCATATGCCAGAAATATCACAGGAATTAGATTTACTATCTGACCAGCATGTCAACCTCACCTTCCTGCCTCACCTGGTCCCGATGACCCGGGGTATATTGGCTTCTTGCTATGCACCTTTAAAAAATAGTTTTATCGAAACAGTAGGAGACCTAAAATCAGAAGTAAAGGCTCTTTACAAGGACTTTTACAAAGACGAAAGATTTACTCACGTTATTGATTCTCCTCCAATGACAAAACAGACTCTCGGCAGTAATGATTGCGTTATATATCCGACGGTCGACGTCAGGGCAGGTAGATTGATAGTAATCAGTTGTATAGACAACCTGGTGAAGGGTGCTGCAGGCCAGGCAATTCAAAACATGAACATCATGTGCGGAATGCCTGAAGAACTGGGATTAACCCAATTGGCGATATATCCATAGGGTTATTTTTTATCTAAATAATCGTTGCTCTATCCCAAATGAGGACATAGACTATTTAGTGTTGTTTAAACAACAGACGATTTTTTGATACTAACACGGCCCCATCGTCTAGCGGTCTAGGACACCGCCCTTTCAAGGCGGAGATCGCGGGTTCGAATCCCGCTGGGGTCACCATGAACATTTATTTAGGAAGGCCCTTTTTGAAATTTAACGACCTTGGTCTCGACAAGCGTCTAATGGCGGGTATTCAATCAGCCGGTTATACGACTCTCACTCCAATACAGAATAAAGCTATACCTTTTGCAATAGAAGGCCGGGATTTATTAGGTTTAGCACAAACCGGAACTGGAAAGACTGCTGCCTTTGCAATTCCATTATTACAAAAATTGTCAGCTGGATACACGGGCAAAATAAAAGCTTTAGTAATAGCTCCGACTAGAGAGCTAGCTGACCAAATCCACCAAAATATATCTCAGCTAAGCTCAGGATTGAAGACGAAATCCATTACCTTGTATGGAGGGGTTTCTAAAAATCCCCAAGATGAAAAATTGCAAAAAGGTGTAGACATCGTAGTAGCTTGCCCCGGTCGTCTATTAGATCACATCAGGGAATCAACTATTGATTTGTCTACTTTAAACACATTGGTGTTGGATGAAGCTGACACGATGTGCGACATGGGTTTCCTTCCTGATATACGAAAAATAATTGCTCATTTGCCATCCAAGCGGCAAACCCTATTTTTTGCTGCCACTATGCCAAGTGACATTAGAAATTTGGCTAAAGACATTTTGGATAACCCAACTGAAGTTCAAATAGGAGTGATAGCCCCAGCAAAAACAGTTGCCCATTCTCTTTACCCAGTCACAGAGAAGCTTAAAAGTGAATTGTTTTTTCGACTAATTGAATCCACAGCAACAGGCCAGGTAATAGTTTTCACTAGAACAAAGCATAGAACCAAAAGGTTATTCGCTCAGCTAGAAAAGAGAAAATACAATGCGGCTGCCCTTCAAGGTAATATGTCGCAAAATAGACGAACCCAGGCCATAGATGGTTTCCGGAAAGGTAAATTTGATTTTTTAGTGGCTACAGATATTGCCTCTCGCGGAATTGATATTCCGGATATTTCCCATGTAATTAACTATGATATGCCAAACACTGTAGATGCATATATTCACAGGATCGGCCGCACAGGAAGGGCAGAGAATCTTGGTGAAGCCATAACTATTTCCATCCCGGAAGATGAATCAATGATTACCCGAATTGAAAAAATCCTGAAATCCTCGATTGAGAGGAAAACTGTTACTGATTTTAACTACGGACCTTTGGTTGACTCCGATAGACGATCTGTTTCTAGTAGGAATTCAAAGCCTCAAAATTCAAAGACTCGCCCTAGGCGTTCATCCCGTTGGAAAGGAAGGAAAGAATCGGGAACCAATTATGGCCCTGCGAAGGCAGAAATGAAGCCAACCCGCTCTAATTAATCCGATAAAGCAGAATACACAAGCGAACGTAATTCTCTTCGAACATTGTATGTGCTAGAAGGTATTAACTGAGTCAGAAAAACGACTGCCATGTCTTCTAATGGATCTATCCAAAAAGCTGTACTCGCGGCTCCACCCCAAGCTAATTCACCTTTACTGCCAGAAACCTGTGAGGCTGCTGGGTCCAACAAAACTGAAAATCCCAAACCAAAGCCTACACCCGTGTATGAAGTTTCACTCCATCGGCCATACGCACAACTCCTTAAGTCCTCTCCGTTTGTAAGATGATTAGAACTCATCAAATCTAAAGTTTTTCGGCTTAATATCCTGTGTCCCTCTAGACTCCCTCTTCCTAAAATCATTTTGCAAAACGCCATATAGTCATCCAATGTTGATACGAGACCTCCTCCACCAGAAAGCAGGGTAGGGGGATTGATGTAAGACCCAGAATGAGCGTCATCGATCAATATCGGCTCTTTCCCTTCCCTATACTCGTAATTGGACGACAACCGCTGGGTTTTAATGGATGGAACATAGAATCCGGTATCGAGCATCCCTAAAGGTTGAAATATTTCTTCTTCTAAAAAACTATCTAAAGGTTTACCTGATATGACTTCTATCAAGTAGCCACAAACGTCTGTAGAAACCGAATAATTCCAAGCCGTACCCGGTGAAAATTCCAGTGGGATGGTACTTAACACATCCACGAATTCTTCGAGGTTTTCCTGTGACTCCTTTTCGATACCAAGTTCTCGATATGCAGCGTCAACATTCGTGCGTTCCATAAATCCGTAAGTTAATCCGGATTGATGACTAAGTAGATCTATTATTGTCATTTCTCTATCAGGATAGTTCGTTTTGTAGCTTCCAAGAATTCCTTCTTCGTATATCTTCAGGTCTTTGAAGGATGGGATATATTCTGAGACAGGGTCGTCCAACTGGAACAAACCCTTCTCATATAAAGACATCAACGCTACAGAAGTTATTGGCTTCGTCATTGAATATATTCGAAATATAGTATCCCGTTCAACGGGTTTACGGGACTCCCTGTCCATTAATCCTAGAGGAGATATAAAACCTAGTTGGCCATTCCTATATATTCCTGTAAGAGTACCTACATACCTATTTGTGTTTATGTAGTTTTCCTGCAGATAAGATTCGAGTTTTTTCAGCTTATCTGTTGAAAATCCAAAGGTGCCCATGTAGATTTGTCCTCTATTTCATTGGTATCTAAAGGTTAATTGTTGCTTATAATAATGGAAT
>DJMH01000013.1:0-42337 GCA_002435305.1 Dehalococcoidia bacterium UBA6495 | reverse complement strand
GTAGACTTTTGCAAGCCCCAGAGGTGACAATGATACCTAGAGAATTTTTGGCTGATCCATTTTTATGACAGAACCTCTATGAGAACTAGAATTGTACAAAAAGTTCATATACATATTTTTCATCGGCTTCGCTTTAATCTCATGTCAGGTAGATTCAAGCACGGATACTACCAATAATTCGCTTAGACAGAAAATTGAAACTGCAACTCCATTTGTGCCAATTTTTGAAGATTTTGACAAAATTGTCAGAGCAACTGTAGAGGCTAGATTAGACAATTTTGAGATAAGTAGTGAGGTTGAAAGTCAGGTTTCCCTTGCTTTGACGGCAACATCTATCGCTGTCTATGGTACCGCCACAAAAACCAACACTCCTCAACCGACTTCTACACCAACTCCTCTTCCTACAATAACTAACACCCCAAGCCCCTTGCCTACATATACGCCACTTCCAACATATACTGTAGTGCCCACCGTTACTTCCATACCGCCCACAAACACCCCAAATCCGACCATTACACCCTCTCCTCTACCTACCAGCACTCCAACTTCCATACCTATACCGACCCCTTTGCCAACAATGACACCAACGCCAACAATCACCACAATAGATGTGTTAGCTCAAGCAACAAAAAAGGTGGTGAAAATCCTATCGGGATCAAGCGGGGGAAGTGGAGTTCTAGTGTCAGGAAATGATCCCTTAACAACGTTCATAATCACAAATGAACATGTGATCGAAGATAAATCTGACATGCTAATAGAACTTTATAATGGAAATAAGCACGAAGGGCAAATTATATTTGAAGATAAAGAGATAGATATAGCAATTATTGAAATAAATGCTTTTGATTTAGAAGTATTTGATATACTCCTTGTTGGTCCCCCTGCGGTTGGTTTGGAAGTTTATGCCTTGGGTTATCCATTAAATGAAAACTATTCCGTTACTTCGGGGATAGTCTCAGCCAACCTTTATGAAGAAGATTCTGGTATTCAGATGGTACAAACTGACGCGGCCCTCAACCCTGGTAACAGCGGAGGAGCTTTGATCAACAGAAATGGTGCCCTGGTCGGTATTAATACCAGTAGGAAGGAAAAAACTGGGTCTGGGCGTATTGTGACAAATATGGGGTATGCAACTTTAATTGACGAAGTGTATCAAAAAAGTCCCCATCTTTTTAATGCGGACATTCAAAGGTGAATTTGACACTCTTTCCCGTTTCTATCCTGCCAATAGTTCAGATTGACGTTTCATCCTATTAGAATGCTCTCTCGCGAATTTGGCAACCGCTTGAAAAATTGTATCGGGATCCAAACCTGCCTCTTTCAAAACTTCTCCCTCCGAGCCTCCACTTAGCCACATATCATCGTGATCCGAGACCAATGAATACTCTTCCGTTAAGGGGCCAACTCCTGCGACAGGCCACATTCTTTTAGTGCCAGTACTTACGATCATCATGTTGTACTTGGCCGAAGCAGGCAGCAAATGATCCTTATATTCTTGAGATTGCCGATTAAATAGCTCTTCTGAAACAGCCGATATTATGCGGACGTTATGACCTTCAGATTCAATCTGTTCCATTTGGGCCACCAGATTACTAGTGGTTGAAGCGCCTTGTACTACAATGTATCCTTCTTTAGGTTTAGATGTATCAAAATCCTTCAGTATATAAAACCCTTTGGCCGCAGCTTTGATATCCGAATCGGCCAATTTACTTCTATCTACCACCGGGAAATCTGGCCTTGCCACCTCTAAAACTATGACTCCCACCTTGGGATCTCTAGCCGCTATTTCTGCTGCTGCCAAATACCCTGGGGCGACATCGTTATAGTCCCAGAAATTAAGGGTTATCACTTGATCTCTTGGGAACAGTTTCCATACTTGTGGAGAAAATATGCCAAAATGTGTGCGAGCGTCGGCTGCAGTTTCCGGACCAGAGTGACCTGCAAGAATATTCAAAACTCCTAACCTGAAGGGGCTGTCTTGGTTTTGCTGGCTCCACACTCTCACCGGTAAGTACATAAGTGGCGTGAAAGCACCATAACTACCACTAAGTGCCCAGACTCCCGAATGTTTTTCAGGGTCGAGTGAGGCTGATTGGCTGACTAATCCAACTGCCGTCGATACATTGCCGGCCTCCTGTATTGCAGATCGGAGACGACCTCCAGCCGGGTTTGTGACTGGATCAAATTCTCCCCATATTGAGCCTTTCTCAACGTTGATAGAGTCAGCAAGATCAGCAGCCGCTAAAACTAGTCTATTATCAGTCACATAATTGACCCATTTAACGATTTCCGATATGGCCCTCCTACTCCCCTTAGGAACTCCAGGTTTCTCAAACATATTAATTTCTAGTTCTTTCTGTTCCCCTGAGACGGGGTTTGTTACAGTTACCGTCTGGGGTTCAAGCGAAAGGGTCCTATAATCCAATCTTTCATCCATAAAAGGGTCGATACTGGTATCGATTCGGGTTGGAATTTGATCCTTCACTTGCTCGCCGATTTTCACCAACCTGTCGGCTATCCAGTCCCCTAAACCATTTTTATCCAACACTGACATTACGATATCGATATTCTCTTTGTACTGGATCAAACGTTCTCTTTCATCCAATATTGGGCCATCTGAAATACCTTTAAATTTCACATTAAACCGATTTTCAAAGGTCGCCGCAAGAGCCAAAAAGTATTCGGAATTCATTGCAAACGTGTAGGGGTGGCTTTGAAAACTTGTGATCTGGTTCCCATATCCAGGTATTTGTCCATTTTCCGCACCAGGCCACCAACCTTTGGTGGTCTTTCCTATTAAGATCATGGGTCTGCGGTCCGAGGGATCACTATCTTCCATAGCTTTGAATGCAGCCACTACCTGGCTCATATCGTTAGCATCATCTACAGAAAATACATTCCAGCCATATGAAGTCCACTGATCTACGATCCTGTAGGATTCATATTGAGGCTGTATAACTCCACCAATTAGCTGGGCGTCAATCCCAGCGTTGTTGTAAGACAAAAGAACCCTCAGTCGTTTCCCGACCTGTTGGGCAACCGCTTGGGTCTTCATCTCTTGCGAATGACCAGATGTCATTGCAAACTCACCCTCCACTGCCATCACTTTTGGTGATTCGGAAGCACCTATAATATCCCAAAATGTAGCTTTCCCCGCGGCTGTAGCAATCCCTATTCCGGAAGGCCCTCCATTCACATCATTAGTCGCATCTGTACTCTCAGAATGGCCAGCCAATGCGCGTATGCCTCTCACTTGAGCCTGCGCCATCGCTGGGTGATCGACCAGTCCATTTTGTTCAAGTATGGTTCGCATTCCCTGCTTAGATCTTCTAAAACCTATGCAATCGATTGGAAGTAATGTTTGGTTGTAATCCGCCTGATATTTTTTATCTCCAGTGTTTTGGTATTTCTGATATAAGGCCTCCCCTAAGACCATCCAAAGGGCATATGCAACTGGAGCGTTATGTCCTCCGGCCAGCATGAATTTGTCTGAATAAGGATGCTTCGGCCTCCGATAATCATATTTAAGGCCACCCAATTCGGGGCCAATTAAGTGAGAAGCCACCGTATAAGGTGTGTAGGCCAACGGCCCACCAAAATGACCTGTCTGGCAATAGTTACCCATCATAACTAATGTCATCGCTGTCACAAATGACACATCATCTAGATATTGTTTATCAAAATCGGGTAGAGTCACTTCACGGGCATCAAGGACTGATGACAGGGTGACCGTACTTACTTTAGGCATGTGCTAAATACGTCCTATTTATTATTTACCGTCAAACCACACATTATGCCTGCCAAAAATAAAATATCCCTACAGCCAAAGCAGCAGGCATATCCTTCAACTCGGAAGGCAAAAACCGGCTAGTGAATCTTATTGGAGGTGAGTGTTTCAGTCAACCAAAAAAACCTAGTAAATGCCCTTACAGATCAGGATGGAAATTTGTAAGCCCCAAGCTCTTTTCATAGGTCCGGGCGATTCTGCAAAGCATCGGTTCGGACAAATGATGTCCTGACACTTGAATACTGAGTGGAAGTCCATCCTTATTAAGTCCAGATGGGACAGATACCGTCGGGTATCCGTTGTAATCGAAGGGAACCGTAAACCTTTGAAAGGAGGTCCCTCTTCTATCGTCCATAGGTCCATAACTTATGGAGTCATCGACATAATGAGGGGGCCTTATTACGGTCGGAGATACCATTGCATCTATACCAACAAAGGATTTCCTTAACTTTCCATTGCACAGAGCTCGCTGGCGAGATGCATCTATATATTCTTGACTAGTCACAGATAAACCATGTTCTAACCAACCCTTAAACCACAACCCATATTCTGATGCTCTTTCCGGGAAAAAGGAGGAATGAGCATTCAAGGCCTCAGCGGTACAAAGAGTCTTCCAAGCGGGAAGGAAGGAATCAATATCATCTAGTTCAATATTTTTTATTGTGGCTCCATGGTACTGTAAGATTTCTAAAACATTTCGAGTAGCTTTAATGATCTCTCCATCCACTCCATCCTCTGAATAGTTTTCTGAATAACCTATCGTCACACCATCTAAATTGGCATTTTCAATATCGTTAAATGTCGGGGCTATAGTTGGAACCGTAGTCAAATCATTTTCATCAAATCCGGAAATTACAGCCAATATTAGAGCTGCATCTCTAACATCACGGGTCATAGGGCCCACATGATCAAGTGTCTGTGCTAGATCTAAGACGCCGAATCGACTTACACGCCCGTAAGTTGGTTTAATTCCAACCAGTCCGCATGCAGAGGAGGGAAATCTAATAGATCCTCCGGTATCACTACCAAGGGAACCGGTGCAAAGGCCCAAAGCTGTGGCTACCCCAGAACCACTTGAAGATGAACCGGTCCATTTGTCGGTATCCCAGGGATTTTTAGGTATAGATCTTTTGGGGTTGTACCCTCCCATTGCTCCTTCAGTTAGGTTTAATTTCCCTAAATTAACCGCCCCGGCAGCCTTTAATCGTGAAACAACGGTCGAATCGTAGTCAGGGATGTTTTCTTCAAGAACAGCTGTGCCTCCCATAGTTCTAACCCCTTTCGTGTAGCACAAATCCTTAACTGCTACAGGAATGCCATGTAGTGGGCCACGTATTTTCCCATCTCCCAGTTCTTTAGATAATATTTCAGCTTGTTCAAGAGCCTGATCTGCCATAACAGTTGCATAACTTAAATGGGTGGAATCTAAAGATTCAATTCTTTCAAGAAAATGCTCAACCACGCTAGACGGAGTCTCTTCGCCTCCAAGGTATAACTCAGTGATTTCTTGAATGTTTTGATAATGAATCGGTGATTTAATCACATTTTTACCCGCAGTGTCGGCATCTCGAGTTTTCACTCGCAAATATCAATTGGGCATCGAGTTCTTCCATCGCAAAGTCTATCAGGATCCGAAGGGCTTTCGAATCATCCGGCAACCCAAACTCGGCGGTTTGCTCGGTGAGCCATTCGGCTTGATCAGTTTCAATCGTCGCGGCAAAGTCTGTCTTTTCATGAGCCATAATTTCCTCTCTATTTCAATTTGACTTATTATAACCGGAGGGAGCACACCATTTAACCCTACTTATAGATCAATACCGGGAGTTCTATAATGTATGGTCACAAGATATATATGGAGGCATCAAATGTCGAATGAGGATCAAAATTGGGAATTCGGGGTAAGGGATGACGGTCATTCTATAGTAAGCGAGACTGATACAGCACCGGCTGTGTTGGGGGAAGGGAATTTTCGTTACCAAGTTTCGGGACAAAATTGGGGTACCCTACCTGAAGGGTGGGTGTATAAAGAAGCTACAGCAGTAGATGTCGATTCCAAAGACAGGGTGTATGTTTTCAATCGAGGGACCACACCAATGATTGTATTCGACCCAGAAGGAAACGTCATCGATACGTGGGGAGATGGTGTATTTTCAAATCCTCACGGCGTCACACTCGGACCTGACGATGAAGTGTACTGTGTAGATAACGGAGACCATACCGTCAGGAAATTTACATCCGATGGAAGATTACTCTTGACTGTCGGAACTCCAGGCAAATCGGCAGCGCCTATGAGCGGAATACCTTTCGCCAGACCTACCCATGTTGCCATCGAGCCCAATACAGGTAATTTCTATGTAGCAGACGGGTATACAAATGCTAGTGTTCATAAATTCGCACCTGACGGTAAATTATTGTTTTCTTGGGGGGAATCGGGAACTAATCCTGGGCAGTTCAATATTGTCCACGGGGTCAATGTAGATTCAAATGGATGGGTTTATATAGCTGATAGAGAAAATCATCGTATCCAAGTGTTTGATAGCAATGGGAATTTTGAGACCCAGTGGATAAATTTATCGCGAGTCGCGATAACCACCATCGATTCTGGGAGTGGTGAAGAGTTAATATATGCTGGTGAATATTTTGCAGGTATCGGATCCAATGACATGGGCACAGACCTGGGACCGAGAATATCCGTTCTTAATTTGAAGGGGGAGGTTCTTGCTCGGATCGGAAGGCAAAGCTACGGCGAGCAAAGCGGTAGATTTTTCTCACCACATGGTATTGCAGTTGACTCCAAGGGTGATATATATGTTGCCGAAGTTTCATGGAGTGATTACGGCAGTAGTATGGAGCCGCCAAAAGAATTACGATCAATGCAAAAACTAGTCAAAATTTGATTTTGTCATCCGGGTCCTAAATAACCGGACCCGGATTGCCTCTGATAGCGCTTAATTATTTTCTAAGACAGCCTGGCCTGCTTCTAAAGTTTTTACTATATCATCCACATCAAAAACACATCCTCCCCATGTTCCTCCGGAAGCCGATTGCAGGGCAGCCCAGAGTCTTGTATCTTCTGGCAATTTAGGATGAGGCGACAAATCCCGGGGAATCGGTCTTTTAGAAAGTTCTTTATCGCCCCAACCGGACCCCATATATTCACCTAATTCACCAACGAGATTTATACTCCCAAATAGGTTAATACGGTCAATTATAATCTCGATTTGATCCCCATCTTTCAATTTGGCGATCGGGCCGTCTGCCAAAGCTTCCGGTCCCACGTGCCCTATACAAGCACCGGTAGACACCCCGGAAAATCTGGCATCGGTTATCAAGGCAACATGTTTACCGTAGGAAAGATGTTTTAATGCGGCGGTGATTTGATAAAGTTCTTCCATACCCGTACCCTGAGGCCCTGCGCATTTCACAACCATAATATCTCCGGCCTTGATTTTCGATTTATCATCAGTGCTTTTGATTGCCCGTATGGCCTCATTTTCAGAAGAGAAAACCCTGGCAGGTCCAGTATTTCTGTATATCCCGTCTTTATCCACCACCGATGGGTCTATTGCCGTGCTTTTGATTACGGAACCCTGAGGGGCAATGTTCCCCATTGGAAATGTAACAGTGCTTGTTAAGCCTCTTTTTTTTGCCTCGTCAGGCGTCATGATCACATGATCCGGATTTACAGAATTGGTTTCTGATAGCCTTTTTCTGACATCATGCCTCCTCTCAGAATCTTCCCACCAATCCAGGTTTTCGCCTAAAGTTTGGCCCGTTACTGTTTGGACATTAGTGTCCAGTAGGCCCATGGTGCGAAGATGCAACATCACCTCTGGCACTCCACCTGCAGTATAAAGTTCCGAGGTTGGAAACCCTACTGGTCCATTAGGGAGAACATCGACTATTCTAGGAGTGTTTTTATTTACCACGTTCCAATCATCCACCGTCATCCTGGCCCTACCCGCAGCATGAGCTATTGCGGGAAGATGCAACAAAAGGTTGGTCGACCCTCCGCAAGCAGCATGTACGACCATAGCATTTCTAAGAGCTGCGTCAGTAATAATGTCAGAGGACAATGTGTTTTCAGATTCCATGCGCACCAATGCCCGTGCACTACGTTGGGCCACATTTTTCCAGGCTGTTGTACCCGACGGGCATAGAGCGCTGTGTGTAATAGCTAATCCCAATGATTCAGCTATAACTTGAGATGTCCCCGCTGTACCAAGAAAGTGACATCCTCCTCCAGGAGAAGCGCAAGCCTTACATCCCACATCTTGGGCATACTCCAGCGTCACCTCACCTTGAGCAAACCTCGCTCCAATCGACTGGATCATTCCCGTATCTTCTCCAGCACGTACAGCCAAGGTAGAACCTCCCGGTACTACCACCACTGGTAAATCTCTAAGTCCAGCCAATGCCATCATCATTGCAGGAAGCCCTTTATCACACGATGCAATTCCCAAAATACCCTTAGCAGTTGGCAAGGATCGAGCCTGCCTTCGAAAAACTTGGGCCGCGTCATTCCTGTATGGAAGTGAATCCATCATCCCAGTGGTCCCCTGTGTCCTTCCATCGCACGGGTCCGAGCACATAAGAGAAAATGGGATTGTCTTGGCAAGTTTAAATTCACGAGCAGCGGCTTCGACCTGCAATGCTAATTCAAAGTGCCCGGTGTGAAGACCAAGGGCAATTGGTGATCCATCCTGATCCCTTAGCCCCCCGGAAGTGGACAAAATCAAAAAATGTTTTCTCAACAATTCGGCCGGATTCCACCCCATCCCAGCATTCTGGCTCATCCCGAAATGAAACCCGCTTGATTCATTAACAAGAATATCTTCTGTAAACGGTAAAGTTCCCGAAGGTCCGTCAGAATGGGTATCGAAAGCCCAGGTGGAATCTTTTGGATCTATAACGTCACTAATACTAAAAGATGTCTGATCTGCCATTTGAACTCCTCCGCAAGATTATTTTGAGCCAATAGTGTACCAACTCAGCTATTATTGATTAAATATACAACTAGAGGTGTTAAATAGTTGGAAACTCCAAAACATATCGTAGGTGTTCAACGCGGCTGGAATTTAATGTCTCCTAATTACCAAGCTGAAAGCGAAATATCAGTGGAGGAGGTGCATTATGCCCCCTTGTCATATGGAGAAAATTCTTTGAATTTAATTGGGGATGTTACTGGTAAAAATTTAGTGGAGCTCGGTAGCGGTGGTTCACAGAATGCGATAGCTTTGGCAAAATTGGGAGCAACAGTCACTGCTGTGGATTTTTCACACAATCAATTATCACATGCCGTTTCCGAATCGGTAAAACAAAAAACAGCAATAGATTTTCTTCAAGCGGATATTCAAAATCTAAACTACTTTCGGGATCAGACCTTCGACGGTGTAATTTCAGTCTTTGCCCTAGAATTTGTAGAACACCTAGACGTTTTCTTTAGTGAATGCAACCGGATTCTCAAAAAAGGTGGTCAATTAATATTGAGCACAACACATCCTCTTGGAGCTTTCGAATGGAATGCCGACACAAATACATTGAACGTCACCAATTACTTTAATCCCCCTGTGGAGATGTGGAAGGAGGGTGATCAAGAGTATTTTGGTGTAACTTATTTCAGAACCGTGGAAAATCTGTTTACCAACGTTGTCGGTAACGGGTTCACAGTGAAAGCGCTGCTTGAACCAAAACCACTAGAATTTGATAAAGAACATCTCAGTCCATATAAGGGTAACTACTGGACCGAATTTAGAGATAGGGTAAATGCAGTACCCTTTGCCATTGTAATTAAGGCACTTAAACAATAACTCGAATTACTCCTAACTACCTCCACCTATAGCCCTCACGACTTCAAGAGAATCACCTTCATTCAAGATTATTTCTTTATATCTTTCGCGAGTAAGAACCTCCCCATTCAAAGCTATTGCAATTGCCTTCCTTCCAGTAAGTCCCAGCTCATCAATCAGCGACATCAGAGATGAGCCTGATTTGATTTCGGAGGCTTTGCCATTGAGATTGATATTCATTGGTCCAAACTTTAAATACCACTTATATTTTCTAGAATTATCCGGGATTCCAATTTAGGGTCATCAGCCTCAGAAATCGCTCCAATAACTGCGACACCAGAAGCTCCAGAATCAATCACTTCTTGACAATTTTTGCTGGATATTCCACCAATGCCTATTAGGGGAACCGATAATTTCCTACTAATGTCCTCTATTAGCTTAGTCCCACTAGCTTGTCCTTGTGGATGAGATTTAGACGGAAATATAGTGCCAACAATCAAATAATCGATACCCGCTGATACAGCTTTTATAGCCATCTCTAAACTATGCACTGACTTACCTAGTATGAAATTCTCCTTCAATTTTTCAGTATCGGCGTCAAAAACATGTTTTTCAGGAAAATGGATACCATCAGCCCTGGCTTTCTTAGCCAAATCAATATCTCCATTTACGATAAAAAGAGCTTTACTCTCAGTTATTTCCCTTAACTTCACTGCAGCATGCAACCTTTCCGTACCATGCATATCTGTATCCCGAAATTGAATCATGTTCACCCCGCCTTCAACCGCCTGGCTAACCACGGATTCTAAACCTCTTTGAGATGTGCGATTCCTATCAGTTACCAGACATAGTAGTGGGTTTTTCTGGATATCGATAATCACCTTTTAACCAGAATTTACCCCTGCACCGGGGCTGCTTGATATTGCCGACGCTCTTCTATCAATTCGACCTGCCAGAAAGGCCTTACGACCAGCAGCAACTCCTAATTTGAAAGATTCTCCCATTGCAACAGGATCGTTAGCCTGAGCAATGGCGGTATTAACTAATACTGCGTCTGCTCCTGCTTCTAACGCCTTTGATGCATCAGAAGGAACAGCCAAACCCGCATCTACCACCACAGGAACCTCTACGTCGCTAATAATCATTTCAATTTCTTCCATGGTCAATATACCTTGACCTGAACCGATAGTTGATCCCAAAGGCATTACCGTTGCGCATCCAAGTTCAGCTAATCTGTGGGCCAGCACTGGATCTGCATGTATGTAGGGCAGAACATCAAATCCATCTTCTATCAGTTCTTTAGCAGCATAGTAAGTCCCAATTGGGTCTGGTAACAAATGGCTTATGTCAGGAATAACTTCAAGCTTGACCCAGGAAGAACCTGTCACTTCTCGGGCTAAACGAGCCGTCAATACGGCTTCTTCCGAAGTTTTGCTGCCGGCAGTATTCGGTAAAATTGTGTAGTTATCCCAGTCTAAATAGTCCAAAATGGTTTTTTCATTAACATCTTGTAAATTTAGCCGACCTATGGCCACGGTTATTATCTGTGCACCAGAGGCTATTATTGAATCTATCATTTCCTGCATAGTTCGGTGACGTCCCGTCCCGACCATCAGCCTAGAGCTAAATTCCTTACCTGCTATAACTAAAGGATCTTCCATTTAATATCTCCTCGGCCATCCAAATTGCTGGCCATATAAATTATCCAGACAAAAAAAATCACCCTTAGAGGGTGATCGGAGATTTGATCCATAACTCCCTCCGCTGGCATTACCCAGTTCAGGTCTTGGGTCGGCATTTAAATACCCTCTCAGCCATTTGAGGCTCCCCTATTTACGCGTAATTCGCTCGGCAAGAATATATGCAAGATACGTGTTAAAGTCAATGTTGGAAGCTACATACACTTAATCACAAACAATTTTAGCTTCAAAAACAAAGAGATTGACCTTAAAGAGCTAATTCATCGATTTTAATGCGTCATTATACTGCTACTGGATATGTCGTATGGGACCAGAGTGTCCTACTGCATTGGCATAAAAAGATAAATTTATGGCTACCACCGGGAGGCCATGTGGAGCCGAATGAGGATCCGGTTGAAGCGGTATTGCGAGAAATTTTTGAAGAAACAGGATTGGTTTCACAAATATCTAAAAATCCCAATGCACCGACTTTGAATTTCGATTACCCCGAAATTATTGAACCTCCAAGGCATATATTAGTCGAGGATATTGATGATCCGGAGGATGGGCATCATCAACACATTGATATGATTTATTATTGCTACCCCGTAGATGGGATAATGGACTTATTCCCTGGTTGGTCTCTCTTTTCATATGAAGTACTCAGAAATGCGCTCAAAGTTCAACAACTTAGAAAAAAACACCTGGACCCCTCAATATACCCTCCACTAGATGTATTAACATTAGGGGTAGATGCTATTGACACAACTATGTGAATACCTTTCGAGTATAAAAAAACTGATCATTTCAGGTATTATTTTACAACTCCAAAAATCATTAGTGGTGAGGTGTAACTAAATAAAATGGTTCAGAATAATATCGCTGTAATCCGAGGAGATGGAATAGGCATCGAAGTAGTAGAGGAAGGAATAAAGGTTTTAGACGCAGTCTCAGAAAACTATGATTTTGAACTTTCTTTCAATGAATACCCTTGGAGTTCTAAATTTTATATTGACACTGGGTCCATGATGCCTTCCGACGGCCTCGATACTTTGTCTAATTACGACGCAATCTTCCTAGGGGCTGTAGGTCACCCTGAAATTCAAGACCATATAACCCTTAATGGGCTGTTACTTCCTATTCGAAGAAAATTTGACCAATACGTATGTGAACGACCTAGTGTTCTATTTGAGGGTATTGAATCGCCACTGTCGGGGAAAAAACCATTCGACATTGATATGGTGGTGATCCGGGAAAATACAGAAGGGGAATATGCAAACGTCGGAGGATTCCAATACATGGATTTTCCCGAAGAAGTAGGTATCCAAACTGGGGTTTTTACAAGAAAAGGTTGTGAGAGGGTAATCCGCTATTCCTTTGAATTGGCCCGCAGAAGAAATAAAAAGAAACACCTCACTTCTATCACCAAATCTAATGCGCAAGGTTATGGGATGTTAGTATGGGATAGAGCCTTTGAAAGGATATCTCCAGAATATCCGGATATATCTACAGATTCCTTATTGGTGGACGCTGCGGCAATGGATTTCATTAGAAAACCGGAATATTTTGATGTGGTTGTTGCCAGTAATCTTTTCGGAGATATTTTGACCGACATTGCCGCAATAATCACTGGAAGTATGGGACTAGCATCGAGTGCTAATTTAGATCCAGAACGACGATATCCCTCAATGTTCGAGCCGGTACATGGCAGCGCCCCAGATATCATGGGCAAAGGTATTGCTAACCCGATGGCCCAAATTCTGACTGGGGCTATGCTTCTCAGGCACCTAGGTCATGCAGATGCCGCAACCGATGTTGAAAAGGCGGTATTATCAGTCCTTTCCGAGGGGGAAATTTTAACCCCAGATTTGTATGGTTCTTCAACAACATCTTCTGTTGGAGATTCCATAGTATCCGCCCTAGGCAAATAGCTGAAAAATCAAGAAGAGATAATTAAATGCCAATCAAAACAATAGATACGCGTTTCCCTCACGAAAGAATAGAGACTAAGTGGCAAAATCGATGGCGCGATTCCCAAATATATAAAGTTGACGACTCCGATCCTAGACCTAAGTGGTATGAATTAACAATGTACCCCTACCCCTCGGGCGACCTACATGTCGGGCATTGGTATGCGATGACTGGGGCAGACATACACGCAAGATTTAGAAATATGCAAGGATACAACGTTCTCCATCCAATGGGGTTCGACGCATTTGGCCTGAATGCAGAAAACGCAGCCATACAACGAGGTATCCATCCGCATTCTTGGACAATGGACAACATTAAAAGAATGCGCCAGCAACTCGCTTCGATGGGCCCGATGTATGACTGGGAGAGGGAGGTAGTTACATGCATACCAGAATATTACAAGTGGAACCAATGGTTTTTCCTGCAGTTCTACCAAAACGGGTTAGCTTATCGTGATTTTGCTCCTGTCAACTGGTGTCCCTCATGTGTAACCGTTTTAGCAAATGAGCAGGTAATAGACGGGGCATGTGAGAGGTGTGACACTAGCGTGACTCATAGAGATATGAACCAGTGGTTCTTCCGTATAACGGCATACGCTGAGGAATTATTGGATCAATCAAAAATGGACTGGCCAGACCGCATAAATACGATGCAAACAAATTGGATTGGGAAAAGTGAAGGTGTGGAATTCGGTTTTGATATCTCGGAATACGACCTTGACTCGGAAACATTAGTCACTTTCACTACCCGAATTGATACTGTTTACGGAGTTACCTTTGTGGTATTGGCACCAGAACATCCCTTAGTAGAGGCTTTAACGGCCCCCGAGCACGAAGATGCTGTAAAAAGCTATATAAATAGTGCTAGGAAAGTCACTGAAGTGGAACGATTAGCAATTGATAGGGAAAAGACAGGAGTGTTTTTAGGAACTTACTGTGTCAATCCTCTTACCCAGGATCGAATACCCATACTGATCGGCGACTATGTCCTAAACACATATGGAACCGGAATTGTAATGGGTGTTCCCGCACACGATACGAGAGATTTTACATTTGCAAAAAAATACGACCTCCCAATCAAAGTAGTTGTAGCACCTCCAGAGTGGGATGGCAACGAATTAGAGGAGGCCTATTTAGCTCCAGGAACCCAAGTAAATTCACTAGAATTTAACGGTTTGAACAGTAGCGAAGGCCGGCTGAGGATAGCAGATCACATTGAAGACAGGAACCTAGGTACTAAAACTGTCAACTACAGGATGAGAGATTGGCTTATTTCGCGACAGAGATATTGGGGCACACCAATACCTATAATTTACTGTAATGATTGCGGCGTCGTACCTGTCAAGGAAAAGGATCTTCCTGTGTTACTCCCAGAAGATGCTGAATTTCTACCAACAGGTGAGTCCCCCTTAGCCCTACATACCGAATTCGTTAATGCCGATTGTCCTGATTGCGGTAACCCTGGCAAGAGAGAAACAGACACAATGGACACCTTTGTGGACTCATCATGGTATTTTCTGAGGTATGCCAGCCCAAAGCATTCGGCTGCCGCATTTGATGAAAAATCTGCTCAACTATGGAATCCAGTAGATCAATACACCGGTGGAGTAGAACATGCAGTAATGCACTTGCTCTATTCAAGGTTCTTCGTCAAAGCTGCACGTGACCTTGGTTTAATCAAATACGATGAACCATTTAAAAGACTGTTCAACCAAGGAACAATAATTTACAAAGGCGCAAAGATGAGTAAGTCTCGGGGAAATGTGATCGCCCCGGATGATTACGTTTCTGTAGTGGGAGCCGATACGGTTAGAACTTATTTAATGTTTATCGGACCCTGGGAGCAAGGTGGCGAATGGAATGATTCTGGGATTAATGGCGCCGCTCGTTGGCTCAATAAAGTTTGGGACATATCCAATTTGGATCCCGGCATTTTTGCACAAAATTCAGATCCTGCCTCAGAAAGGGAATTAAACAGACTTTTACATAAAACTATTATGAGGGTGGGAGAGGATATAGAAAGATTCAAATACAATACCGCAATATCCGCTCTTATGGAGTTTACAAATTCTCTAGCTGAAAGCCATATACCCCAGAAGACCAGCTATGAGGACTGGCTGCGTCTTACTCGCGCCCTTTACGTAATGATGGCACCAATTGTCCCCCATTTATCCGAGGAATTATGGGAAAGCTCAGGTATGGCGTTCAGCATACACACCCAACCATGGCCGGAATATGATGAATCTCTGGCGCAAGATGAGGAAATCACATTGGTGATACAAATCAATGGGAAAGTTAGAGCGAAAATATCTGCTCCTGCAAATATAACTGAATCCGATGCAAATGAACTCGCCTTTCAAAATTCCAGTATCGGGAAACATATAGCAGGATTAGAGATAAGAAAGACAATTTATGTTCCCGGAAAATTACTAAATATTGTGGCCACTTAAACCACAAGCTAAAGAAGCGGAGCACACTATGAAAATATCTATAGCAGTATTACCAGGAGATGGAATTGGGCCAGAGGTAATTACTGAATCGATAAAAGTTTTAGAAGCAATAGGCAATCGATTTGGCCACGACTTCCAAATTAAGTCGGGAAGGGTAGGGGGAAATGCTATTGATGATTACGGGACACCACTGCCTCAGGAAACCATCGACACTTGTAGTGACTCAGATGCAATTTTATTCGGCGCCGTCGGTGGTCCCAAATGGGATGATCCAAATGTTGATGTACGCCCAGAAGATGGCATATTGGCTATTCGGAAATCCTTAGGCTTATTTGCTAATTTAAGACCAGTTAAAGTTTATCCCTCCCTAATAAATGCAAGTCCCCTGAAACCTGAAATTTTGAAAGGGGTAGATATGATGGTATTGAGAGAATTGACCGGTGGGTTATATTTTGGAAAACCAAAAAAACGATGGAACACGTCGAGAGGAAGAAGGGGAATCGATACCCTTAAATATACCGAAGCCGAGATCGTAAGAATTTTAAAAGTGGGATTTGAGTTGGCTATGGAACGCCGTAAAAAGCTAACTTCTGTAGATAAACAAAATGTTCTTGAATCTTCAAGACTCTGGAGAGAAATAGCGGTGGAAGTGGGGAGAGGGTATCCAGAAGTCGAGTTGGACCATATTTTGGTCGATAACGCCGCGATGCAATTAATTAGGAACCCCTCGGACTTTGACGTTATTGTCTCGGAAAACACCTTTGGGGACATTTTGAGTGATGAGGCGTCAGTTTTATCTGGCTCTATGGGGATGCTGCCGTCAGCCAGCCTATCTAGTCTCCCAGGCAATTCTGGCACAAGTAGTAAGGTAAGCCTGTATGAACCAATACACGGCAGCGCACCCGACATAGCCGGAAAAGGAATCGCTAATCCGATCGGCTCAATACTCAGCACAGCAATGATGCTTAGGCTATCGTTTGGAATGCACGAAGAAGCCGATTCCATTGAGAAATCTATTGATGCCGCCCTTTCTGAAGGCTATAGAACTGCCGACATTTCTAGCGATGGCGGCAATCAAGTAAACACAACGATTATGGGAGACGTTATAGCAGGGGCGATTTAACAAGTGTCGTTGGGTTAAAATGGCAAATCAGACGTTATGTTATAGCTATCTGCCAAGGCCTTCAGACCCTCCCACGTAGATTCTTCTACAAAAATACCTTCTTCTTTTTGCCTGGTTTCGTTTCTATGCTCTATTTCACCAGGATACAAAATTTCTTTGAACCCAGGTGCCGTCTCTGAACTTTTTAAGTAGGAAGCAAATTCAGTAACCTCTTCTTTAAAATCTTTCAAATCTCTAAAAGCTGACACATTGAAAACTGATATGAAGCAGCCGTCATTATGTCTACCGGAAGGATCATGCCCAAATCCCAACCCGGTTAATATTCCTGAAAATATTTCTACAATTGATGATAGGCCATAACCTTTGTGACCCTGGTCTCCTCCTAAAGGCAAAATGGCCCCACCATTTTTCAATTCATTTGGGTCCGTAGTATCTTTCCCATCTTCTTTTACGATCCAACCACTTGGGATAGAATCTCCTCTAGCCTGGGCTAAATTTATTTTCCCCGCAGCCACCGCGCTGGTGGCCATATCCAAAAAGAAGGGCCCTTCCAAATTGCTTGGCATAGCGATAGAAATCGGATTCGTGCCTAACCGCTTCTCCCGGCCACCAAAGGGAACCACCGCTTTTGACGAACGGCCAGAATCCGCTGTGATCATTCCAATCATACCGGCTTGGGCAGCTATCAAAGGATAGGCCGCAAGGCGACCAATATGGCTTTGTCGATACACAGTAGCAGCCGCTATATTCTGAGATTTAGCCTTCTCAATCGTTTGCCTCATCAACCGTTCGGTAACAACGTACCCAAATCCCCAATGCCCATCCACTACCGTCGTGGTAGGCGTATCTTTCACGACCTCATATTCTGCCCCTGGAACTATGTGGCCTCTATTAACCCTGTCAATATAACTGGGTATCTGAATTATTCCGTGCGAATCATGTCCAGCTAAGTTGGCACCAATAGACAAACGCGATACCACTTTTGCTTCATCTTCTGAAACGCCTGCTCCAATAAGTAAACCTACAGCAATTATTTCTAAATCATCAGGCATGATTGTGGGCATATTTTATCTCCCGTATTTAAGAAATCCATTCTTTTGATCTTTCCACCGCCTTAGCCCAGAAGCTTAATTTCTCAGTTCTTTCTTCATCAGTCATTGAAGGAGTATATACTCTCTTTGTATGCCGTATTGAAGATATGTCTGACTTAGATTTCCAGAATCCCGCCCCTATACCAGCTATAAATGCTGCGCCAAGAACAGTAGTTTCCTGGACCCTTGACCTGTTCACCCTGAGGTTACTAATGTCTGCTTGCATCTGCATCAGGAGTTCGTTGCCGGTGGCGCCACCATCAACCTTAAGTTCAGATATTTCATAATCAGAATCCTGTTGCATTATTTTCAAAACCTCTTGGCATTGGTAACTAATAGCTTCTAGGGCTGCTCTAGCTATGTGGCCTTTATTGGTTCCTCTCGTCATCCCAACCATAGTGGCTCTGGCATTCATGTCCCAATGGGGGGCTCCCAAACCGGTAAATGCCGGAACTAAATATATACCTCCGTTATCTTGGACAGAACGGGCAAGTATCTCCACTTCTGCGGAAGATTCAATGAGTTCCAATTCATCTCTCAACCATTGAACGGTCGCTCCAGCTGAAAAAACGCTGCCCTCTAATGCATACTCAACTTCACCTTTAACTTTCCAGGCCAGTGTCGAAAGTAATCCTTTGTCAGAAATCTTGATGTCTTTCCCGGTATTCATCAATAAAAAAGCCCCCGTCCCATAAGTACACTTGGCTGAACCCACGGAAAAACAGGCCTGGCCAAACATGGAGGCATGCTGGTCACCGAGAACTCCAGAAATGGGCACTTTGAATTCCCCTAAGATATCAGCTTCACATAACCCGAATTGGGCATCTGAATCGCGAATTTCAGGTAATAACTCAAATGGTATATCAAAAATATCCAAGATTTGTTTGGACCATCCAAGGGTTTTCAAATCAAAGAGCATTGTGCGAGATGCGTTCGTCACATCGGTTACATGATTTTTACCCTTGGTCATATTCCATATTATCCAAGTATCAACAGTCCCAAAGGCCAAATCTCCATCCTTGGCCTTGATATATGCCCCTGGCACGGAATTTAATATCCATTTTATTTTGGTTGCTGAGAAATATGGATCTATTGATAATCCTGTTGCCTTGGTTATCGTTTCAGCCTTAGGAGTACCAATCAATTCCTGGCATATATCTGTTGTTCTCCTACATTGCCATACAATCGCTTTGTGTATTGGTATCCCGCTTTTTCTATCCCATATTAGAGTGGTTTCTCTTTGGTTTGTGATACCGATGGAAACTATGTTTTTCAACGAGACTTTGGAGATCTTAATGACCTCACGCATGCCGAAAAACACACTTTCTAATATTTCATGGGGGTCATGTTCTACCCAGCCAGGATTTGGGTAAAACTGAGTTATCTCTCTATAGCTAGATGCAAATAATTCTCCACTAGAATTCACCAAGGCCACTGTCGTACCGGTGGTTCCTTGATCAATTGCAAGGATATATTTTTCTGTCATATATTTCACCCAGTCCTAAAACTGAAAATTTGGGTGGAATCATATGGTATGGTGAACCCTGAGTATGTCAACATTTTTTGCTCTCGAACGTGTAAATAGGAGGTTTCATGAACGAGCGGTCTATAACAATAAACGCTGACAACCTTTCGATTGATGCGACTTTGAATGAATCAGACATGGCTGAACAAATCTGGAATTCGTTACCTTTATCAGGGACAGCAAACATATGGGGAGATGAAATATACTTTGGTATTCCCGTCAGCACTGCTGAGCATCCAGAGGCTTCAGATTTAGTGTCGTCAGGAGATATTGCATTTTGGCCTCCGGGTAATGCGTTTTGTATATTCTTCGGGCGGACTCCTGCAAGTACCGATGATCAGCCAAGAGCTGCTAGTGCAGTGAATGTATTTGGTCATATCAACGGTGACGAGAAGCTTTTCAGGGGGGTGAGAGGCGGAGCAGATATCAGTGTTGTGGTTAAAGGATAATCGGATATTTAAATGAGTTACACAAAGTTACTTCGAGAAGAAGCGGATCATCTTTGGGAAAAAGAGTACATGCACCCTTTTGTGCAAGGAATAGGGGATGGAACTCTTGCTCCTGAGAAATTCCAACACTATATGAAGCAAGATTATTTATTCCTGATTGAATTTTCTAAAGTCATATCTCTTGCCATCGCAAAATCAAAACACCTTGACGACATGAGCTGGTTTGCCACACTGCTCAATGAAACCTTGAACACGGAAATGGCTCTTCATATCAGCTTTTGCCAAGACTTTAATATCCAAGAAAAGGACCTTTTAGCCACAAAAATGTCGCCGGCCACTCATGCCTACACAAGGCATCTTTTGGAAATAGGATATTCAGGGTCTACACCTGAAATAGCCACTGCTATCTTGCCGTGCTCATGGGGTTACTCAGAGATCGGGAAGCGTTTATTTAAAAAAGGAGTACCACAGAATAATCCTCTATATTCGAGATGGATCGAAATGTACAACTCTGATGAATTTGAGCAACTGGCCCTATGGATCCGCAATTTTATCGATAGAGAGGCAAAAACTATGACAAGCGTTAACCAAGAAACCCTAAGAGATATTTTCTTCACCAGTACTCAATACGAATATAACTTTTGGAATTCTGCCTACACTTTAGAGACTTGGTAAAGATAAATTACCAACCTTATATTTCAGGTAGTGATAATATTTCTATAATTTATCACAATATGGTATACTTAGTACCTTCAAGATGAGAAATTATTAAAGAGCAGCAGAGGCGGTTATTGTGGCCAAGGTAGATTCGATAGATATAGTTGAACCCATAAGTGAAAAAACATGTTTTCACCACTGGATCATAGGTGATCCCGATGGACCTACTAGTTCAGGTAAATGCAAACTTTGTGGTACTCAAAGAGATTTCATGAATTATTTTGAAGGTTCGTCTTGGGGATCTGATATTTCCTTAGACCAATTAGGAAAGTCTACTGGTGCCACCAGAGAAGCATCTTATGTGAGTGTTGCCCCCAGCATCACTTATGATGAGGAAGAATAACTAACGAAATAGATCGTTTTCCTTCGGTCTCAGCAAGGATTCCTCAACTAGGCCTTCGGGCTTGAATTCGCATCCTCTAATTAGGACCACGGGAATGTTTAAGGACTTTCCAGTGACTAACTCAGAGGCCGCGGCTAATTCATCCGCAACAGCTATCGTGGTCACCTTAAGTACTTTGCCAACGGCATCTATGGTGTCTTTGTAGTCTATGTAAGGGCTCATTCCTGCGCACCCAATGGCAAAATTTACGTGTCCGTCCCTCCAGGGACGGCCAAATGTGTCTGAAATTATGACACCGATTGAGTCTATACCTGATAAATTTTTCAGATCTTTGAGAATTTTTTTTGCAGACGCATTTGAATCCCTTGGTAGAAGGGCAATTTTAGTATCTCCCTCTATGTTAGAAGAATCAATCCCTGCGTTGGCACAAATGAAGCCATGGATACTCTCGGTTATCAAAACCCCCCTATCAAAATCCGTCCTTACAATTTCCGATGACTGTTCCAAAATCATTTGAACCAATCTTGGGTCTTTTCCAAGTTTATCCGCCAACTCAGAAGCTTCAGAGGTAGGAATGACATCTAGCAAATCACGAACCATTCCTTCAACTTTGGAAACAATTTTTTGAGTAACTACTATCACATCTCCGGATTTTATGCCTCCAGTCGAGGAGAGCGAAGATTCGTAAATCAATTTTGGCAAATCATGCGAAATATCGAATTCAGGAAGACCGTGCAGACCTATAATTTCTATATTCCCCATAAGTCAATATCCTCAAAATTCTTAATGTTATACTCGCGAAACCATTATTATGTTAATTTCCAATATTCTCGCAAGCAGGAGGTTTTTTTGCTTTATCTGAGAAGTTTACTATTTGTCCCTGGAAACCAGCCAAACATGCTAACCAAGGCCGCTTCCTTTTCTCCTGATGCTTTTGTGCCAGATATGGAAGATTCTGTAGCATGGGACGATAAATCACAAGCGCGAGAAACTGTCTCAATCAACTTAGAAATGCTAGCAAATACCGGTACAAAGGTTATTCCAAGAATAAATTCATTAGATACTGGCCTTTGCGAAACTGATTTAGAGGCTATCGTCGGACCAAACATTTATGGAGTGTCTGTCGGAAAAATCAACACGCCTGCTGATGTGTCAGTCATCTCAGAAGCTATTGCTGGATTGGAAACTCAGTGTGGTATCGCGAAGGGATCTATCAAACTAGTGCTCTGGATAGAGACGGCTGTAGGCATTTTGAACGCCCACCAAATATTATCTTCTGATGATCGTATAATTGCCGCCGCATTCGGAGCAGAAGATTTCACCAACGATATGGGCATCGAACGAAATGAAGACGACCGTGAAATACTTTTCCCGCGAAGTCAGCTAGCAATAGCCGCGAGGGCCGCGGGAGTTTTGGCCTTGGACACCCCATTTTTCGGCTTTAGAGACCCTGATAGTTTGAAATTAAATTCCGAACAATCTAGATCCATCGGTTTTAAAGGAAAGTTCGCAATACACCCATTGCAAGTAGACATAATTAACCAGTGTTTCTCACCTTCCAAGGAAGAAATAGCCCATGCAGTGGAAGTTATTCAGGTTTTCGAGGAAGCAGCAGCAAATGGCAGGGGCTCCACTTCGTTGAACGGTCAGGTGGTGGACGTGCCAGTGGTAAAAAGGGCGGAATCCCTCCTCAATCAAGCTAAGCAAATGGATATTACCTCTTGATGAAGAATCGAGACCAAATCATGCTGAAAGGTATGATGTTTTACGGATATCATGGTGTCAATCCTGAGGAACGTTTGGTAGGGCAAAAATTTGTTGTTGATGTAACCGTCGAATGTTCTTTAGTTAAACCGTCTCTATCAGACATGGTTTCTGACACAGTCAGCTACTCTGATTTATTCAAAACTGTAAAATCGATTGTGGAAGGACCACCTCACAATCTCCTAGAAAGTGTGGCGAAAAACATTTCAGAGGCGATACTTCTCAACTATGATATTGAATCAATATCTGTGACAATTAAAAAACCAGACGTACCAATAAATGGAGCCAATCTAGATTACGCGGGGGTTACCTTAACCCGTAACAAAGGTAAATAAAATTCATTTAAGAGGGTTTAAGAGTGGCAGAAAATCTACCAGAAACATTAGGTGCATTAGTAGAATCGGGTTACAAATCCCGTTCAGTCAAAGAAGAAATTAGAACCAATTTAGTTAAAAGAATTAGCGATGACTTGGAAGTGTTTCCTGGAATCGTTGGATTTGATCAATCCGTTATCCCACAAATACAAAACGCCATTCTCGCTGGGCAAGATATTATTCTGCTAGGTGAGAGAGGGCAGGCCAAGTCAAGAATAATCCGACTTATGGTAGATTTGCTGGATGACCATATACCCTTTATCAAAGGCTCTGAAATAAATGACGACCCTCTCCATCCTATAAGCCAGTATGGCATCGAAATTCTTGCCGAAGACAAGAATGATACAAAATTAAGTTGGCTGTCCAAAGAGGATCGTTATTCGGAGAAGCTTGCTACCCCGGATGTTTCAGTGGCTGATTTAATAGGAGAAATTGACCCTATCAAAGTAGCTGAAGGGCGATATTTATCGGATGCGTTGGCAATACATTATGGGATGATACCTCGAACAAATAGAGGTTTGTTCTGTATAAATGAACTCCCAGACCTTACTGAGAGAATACAGGTTAGTTTATTCAATTTAATGCAGGAACGAGATATACAGATAAAAGGTCATCAGATTAGATTGCCTTTAGATATGATAATTGTTGCCACCGCCAACCCCGAAGATTACACAAACAGAGGTCGTATTATTACCCCTCTCAAGGACAGATACGGCGCCCAGATCCGGACCCATTATCCAGCTGAAGTTTCACAGGAAATGGAAATAGTAAATCAGGAATATAAAAAATTCTCCGATTCCGACCAATTAGTTAAAATTCCTGAGTTCATGAAAGACATTATCGGAGAAATAACCCATTTAGCGCGCAGGAGCCCAGAAATAAACCAAAGATCTGGAGTAAGTTTAAGAGTTTCTATTTCTAATTTTGAAACGATGATAGGACAATCCTTTAGAAGAAGTCTTGCCACCAACTCTGTTTCCTCACCGAGGATTAGCGACCTCTCATACCTAATAGCATCAACTATCGGTAAAGTGGAGCTCGAGACCGTGGAGGAAGGTCTAGAAACAAAAATAATTGGGGATATTGTAGATAGAGCTGTTTCAAATGTATTCGCAAAATATACAGAACCAGATGAATTTGACTTCTTATTGGGAAAATTTGAGGAAGGATTAACCGTACAATCTGGTAGTTCAATATCTGATGGTGAATATTTAGAAGCAATTAAAGATTCTGAAACGTTACAACAGAAATTGATTTTGCTTTGTAATCCGCTGACAGATAGCAGTGCAATAATTTCGGCACTTGAGTTCATTTTAGAAGGATTATATCTCGGCAGCAAGTTAAGCAAGGATTCACAGAACAACAACGCGAAGTATTTAATATAACCTGCCCGACATACCTTACTAACTGAGTTAAATTTTTCGATTTAATATTTTATGGTTCGGAGTAATAATGGCCCAAAATAGCAATCCATTAAATATGTCCCGAGCATATAGCCCGGCGGACACTGAGGGCAGAATATATAAATTCTGGGAGGAATCTGGGTACTTCAAGCCAGATACCAGTTCCAATAACCCACCCTTTGTCATGATAATGCCCCCTCCTAATGTGACGGGCGAACTTCACATGGGTCATGCACTGACAATTGCAATTGAAGACATGATAGTACGTTGGCATCGAATGAAGGGAGAACCAACTTTATATTTGCCAGGTACAGATCATGCCGGTATAGCCACTCAAGTGGTAGTCGAACGATTGTTAGCAACCGAAGGACTTAACCGATATCAACTTGGCAGAGAAAAGTTTGAGGCCCGGATATGGGAATGGGTTGAAACATATGGAACCCGAATCTATGAACAGCTTCGTAGACTCGGGACTTCATGTGACTGGTCTCGGAGCAAATTTACCCTCGATGAAATACCTAGAGCTGCGGTACGAAAAACATTCGTGGATCTCTATGAAAAGGGATTGATTTATAGAGGAGAACGGATAGCTAATTGGTGCCCTAGATGCTCAACTGCCTTATCTGACCTCGAAGTCAAATATAAGGAAGTCGACGGAAATTTGTATCAGATCCGGTATCCTTTTTCAGATGGGTCAGGGTTTCTAGTGGTAGCCACCACGAGACCTGAAACAATGCTGGGAGACACCGCCGTCGCAGTTAATCCGGAGGACGAAAGATTCAAAAGATACATAGGAAAAGAAATAAAATTACCACTAGCTAATCGGCTAATACCGATAATAGCTGATGGAGCCGTGGAGGCGGAGTTTGGAACGGGGGCCTTGAAGGTGACTCCAGCCCACGATCCAGTCGACTTTGAGATAGGACTCAGAAATAACCTTCCCGTAATAACTGTCATAGGAAGCGACGGGAAAATGAATTCTGCAGCAGGCGAATTTCAGGATCTAGATAGATTCGAATGTAGGACACTGATTGAAGAGCAGTTAAGAGTCCAAGGTTTGCTGGTAGAAACAGATTCATTCCAGCATTCTATCGGCCATTGTGACAGATGTGATGAAATCATCGAACCCTTGATATCAAAGCAATGGTATATATCAATGGAATCCTTGGCAGCACCTGCAATAAAAGCTGTGAAAGAAAATCAAATACGGATCATCCCAGAAAGGTTCACTAGCGTATATTTTAACTGGATGGAAAATATTCGAGATTGGCCAGTAAGCAGACAGTTATGGTGGGGTCACCAAATACCAGTGTGGTACTGCGAAGATTGTTTGTCCGAAACAGTCACCAATGAGGACCCCCAAGCCTGTAAATCCTGTGGGTCGTCGAATTTACAACAAGACCAAGACGTACTGGATACCTGGTTTAGCTCTGGACTATGGACACACTCGACGCTCGGATGGCCTGATGACACTGAAGATTTGAAGTCTTTCTATCCTGGCTCGGTGATGGAAACTGGATACGATATTCTGTTTTTCTGGGTGGCAAGGATGATTATGTTAGGAATATCCAATATGGGTCGGATACCATTCCACACGATTTATCTTCACGGTCTTGTTCTGGACCCGGAAGGGGTAAAGATGAGCAAAACTAAGGGTAATGTACTCAACCCCCTCGATCTGATAGATGAATACGGTGCAGACGCGGTACGATTTGCACTAACGACCGGTACATCGGCCGGAAATAATCTAAGGATGAACGAACAGAAACTTGAATCAAGCCGTAATTTTGCCAACAAGTTATGGAACGCATCCAGGTTTGTTATTTCAAATCTCAATAAAAGAGAAGATTCTATCAAAACTGCCAAACCTGAAAACATCTTAAATCGGCACGATAAATGGATACTTTCACGGCTTGACCAAGTGACTAAAGATGTGAACCGCTTTATGGAGGATTTCCAGTTTGGTGAAGCTCAGACACACATTCACGATTTTCTTTGGAATGAATATTGTGACTGGTACATCGAATTAACAAAGGACAGGTTGAAAACCCGAGATACTGAATCCCCATTATCTATTTTGGCATACGTTCTAGAGCGGACCCTCAGGTTATTACACCCATTCTTGCCATTTGTTACAGAAGAAATTTGGGGCAATTTATGTAAATCACTGGATACACCGAAAGATTGGCCCGACTCTTTAATCATGGCAGACTATCCAGTTATTTCTGAAACAACAATAGATGAAGCTAGCATCGCGGAAATGGGTAAATTAATCGATTTTATCCGAGCGATAAGAAATATGAAATCGGAATTAAACATTCAACAGAGACAAAAGATAGAATGCAGAATTGCCTCCGGAATGGAATCAAGCCTGGTGAAATCTGAAAAATCCACTCTAGAAAACTTCGCCGGCCTTGCCATTTCAGAAATTAGCGATTCAACCTTACTTCAGATGCAGAGCGGAGAAATCTCCATTGTAGAGAATCTGGGCACAGCTTACATCGCGTTAGGAGAAGGCGTGGATTTAACCGGCGAATTGGAACGCTTACGGGACGAGCGGAATGAACTGACTAAATACATTTTGTCTTTGAATACGCGTTTGTCCAATCAATCTTTTGTCGACAAAGCACCAGAAGAAGTTGTTGAAAAAGAAAAGGAAAGGCTACAAAGATCCACTGACCGAGAAACTCGAATAAATGAAATTCTTGAGAGACTAAATTAGCTAATTAGAAACTTGATTTGGCACTAAGCTGCCAAACCGCAGCACCGCTTGTATTTTTTGCCACTTCCACATGGGCATTGTTCGTTTCTCCCAACTTTTGCACCAACAGAACGTTTAGATGACCTATTGGAATCATTAATTTTAAAAACAGGTTTACTTTGATTGACTATTTTGGGACTTGAACGGGTTTGAGTACCTAATTCAGGATCTATGGGAGTCCCTGTTTTAAATATGGTGTGAACCACATCATCTATTATTTTGGACTGCAAATTTTGGAACAGTTCATGGCCTTCTTTCTTATACATAACTAAAGGATCCCGCTGTCCAACAGCTTGCAGGCTAATACCCTGACGGAGGTTCTCCATGGCGGTAAGATGCTGAACCCAGTTTGCATCAATAGTTCTAAGCATGATGTATCTTTCAATGGATCTCGCGTTATCATCTCCAAGAACCGCTTCAAAACTATTGTATGTTTTTTCTATCTGATCTCTTACCTGATCAGAGTAATTTCTTTGTCCAGAACTAAAGACATATTCCGAATCAATCAAGTCTCCTGAAAGTGGAATTATCCTCTGAACGTTCGTGGTTACGCCTTGAATATCCCAATTTTCTGTCGCTGAACTCGACATACCGTCTGCGATTGTTGCCTCACATTCTTCTTCAATCATTCGCTGTATCCTAGGCCGTAGTTCTACACCATCCAAAACAGCATCTCTTTGTTCATAAATGACATCTCTATGCGAGTTAACTACATCGTCATATTCGACTAAATTCTTACGCATATCAAAATGAAACGACTCGACTTTGACTTGAGCCCCTTCAATAGATCTGGAAATCATCTTATTTTCAATTGGGGTTTCATTATCCATACCCGCCCAATCCATAATCGTCTGAATCCTATCGCCACCAAATCTTCTGACTAAATCGTCATCCAAGGCACAAAAAAACCTGGTCTCTCCTGGGTCACCTTGTCGCCCAGATCTACCTCTCAATTGATTATCTATTCTTCTAGCTTCGTGCCTTTCTGTACCAATTATGTAAAGGCCACCGACACCCAAAACCTGGGCATGATCTTTTTCCCATTGGGCTCCATCCACCGAATCCGAATTCATTGCACCCCCAAGAACTATATCTGTTCCTCGGCCTGCCATATTTGTAGCAACTGTTACCGCCCCAGGCCTGCCGGCCTGGGCGATAATCGTTGCCTCTCTATCATGCTGTTTCGCGTTTAGTACCTCGTGCCTAACTCCTTGTTTTTTTAACAAAGAGCTCAGAACTTCTGACCTATCTATGTCAGTGGTGCCCACTAATATAGGCTGGCCCTTCTCGACCCTAGATTTGATCTCTTTTACTACCGCGTTATATTTGGCAGTTTGGTCTCGATATATCAAATCCCCATGGTCGGTTCTCATAACTGGTTTATTAGTAGGGACGCTGAGAACCTCCAGCTTATAGATCTTCCAGAATTCCTCGGCCTCCGTCGCTGCCGTACCCGTCATACCAGATAGCTTTGAATATAACCTAAAGTAGTTTTGAAGGGTAATCGTGGCATAAGTCACAGATTCCCTTTGCACAGCGATATTTTCCTTAGCTTCAAGGGCTTGATGAAGCCCATCAGAATACCTTCTACCTTCCATCAACCGCCCAGTGAATTCATCTACAATCACAACTTTCCCATCTTTCACCACGTATTCCCTATCTTTTTTGTAAATGACTTCGGCCCGAACAGCATTTTCTACAAAATGAGCTTGTCCGAAATTTTCAGCGTCGTATAGATTGTCTACTTTTAGAAACTTTTCGATCTTCGCTATGCCGGTTTGGGTTAAAGAGACTGATCGGTGCTTTTCTTCTACCGAATAATCTTCCTCTTCTCTTAGACTAGGGACGATCTTGGCATATTTGGAGTATTCACTAGGATTTTGTTGAGACGGGCCACTTATTATCAAAGGTGTCCTAGCCTCATCAACCAGAATATTATCAACTTCATCCACTATGGCGAAGGCTCGTCCTCTTTGAACTCTTCTCTCAGCAATATCCACCATATTGTCTCTTAGATAATCAAAGCCAAAATCATTGTTTGTCCCATAAGTTATATCTGCCCCGTAAGCCTCTTGTCGGGTAATTCCCCTTTCTTTGACAGTATTTCCATCGAAGTTATCAGGATGAAATAAGGAAGCATAATCATGCTGTAAAGCAGAGACGGAAACTCCCAATGAGTTGTAGATTGCTCCCATCCACTCCGCATCCCTTTTAGCCAAATAATCATTTACTGTGACAACATGGACACCTTGTCCCGATAGTGAATTGAGAAATGCAGGCAAGGTTGCAACCAAGGTTTTTCCTTCACCAGTCCGCATTTCAGCAATTTTACCTTGGTGTAGAACTATCCCACCCAATAATTGAACATCAAAATGTCTTTGACTTAAGGTTCTTTTAGCAGCCTCTCTGACCGCAGCAAATGCATCAGGCAGTAGATAGTCGAGCGAACTCCCTTCGTTAAAATCATTCCTTAGGGTATTTGATACGTCCTTTAATTCCTCAGACGATTTCGCCTCATACACAGCTTCTAAAGCGTTTATTTGGTCAACCAAAGAACTAAGTTTATCCAGGGCTTTTTCGTCAGAACTACCCAGTATCTTAGTTATTGCTTTTAAAAAGGCCATTGTGTTTTGTTACCAGTTCCGTATTTCAAGAAGAATTATACGACTAGCCCATTTATGAGCACCAGCGCTTATGATCCCAAGTTAATGAAGTCTAAGACTCAAACATCGCCCCAACTGAAAGGCCACCATGGATCCTGTGAATCGCCTCTCCCAGCATAGGGGCTATGGAAAGAACTGTTAATTTCGGGCCGTGTTTTTCATCTGGTACCGGTAATGTATCAGTCACCACAGTCTCAATGACGTCGCTCTGCCCCAATATATTGCTAGCCTCACCAGATAGCACGGGGTGAGTTACAGCACAATAAATATCTTTTGCTCCATGTTTTTTTAGGGCCTGTGCCGTTGCTATCACAGTCCCTCCTGTGCCTAACTCGTCATCAACAATCAGTGCGGTTTTATTTTTGACATCTCCAATCAAGCTCACAGCTTCGACTCGGTCCTCATTGCCTATTCTATGTTTCTCCACCAATGACATACCAACATTCAAAAATCTGGCAGTATCTCTGGTTCTTTTTACATCACCCGCGTCAGTAGCAGAAGCCACTTCGATACCTATGTCATTATTTTTAAAATACCCAGCCAACATCTGTACAGCAGATAACTCGTCAACCGGTATATTGAAAAACCCTTGTATCTGACCAGCATGAAGGTCGACCGTTAAAACCCTGTCGGCTCCAGCGACTGTAAGTAAATTTGCAACCAACCGAGCCGTTATTGGTACCCTGGGCTGATCTTTTTTGTCACTACGTCCATAAGAATAATGTGGTATAACAGCCGTTATACGACCAGCAGATGCTCTTTTCGCAGCATCTATCATGACCAAAAGTTCCAATATATGGTCATTAACCGGCTGGCAAAAAGTCTGAACCAAAAAAACATCCTTTTCTCTGATATTTTCTTTAAAACTTACGAATGTGTTGTCATTACTGAATTTAAAAACGTCACAGTCCCCTAAAGGAATACGTAAATAATCACAAATATCAACTGCAAGCTTCGGGTGAGAATTACCAGAAAAAATTTTTAAATCTTCAAAAGAGGGCATATTACAGTCATCTACATAGTATTTTGATATGAATAACAACCTATTTTGGTTGTTTTCAGTCGGTTAAGCGAGCCGAATTATAGCACAGCAAAACACACTTAATCATGGAGGTTTCCTTACCATTATTGCTTATTCCACCAAGGTAACTGATACTCTTCTTTCCTATCGTTAGGATACTTATCAGGACAACAAAGTGGCAAAACAATTACCAGTAAAACCGCAGTTAAGAGATTTATCACCTCGGTGGATACAAAGGCAAGATGGGGTTTTTCTGCACCTTGAAGACGATCTAGGGTTGGCAAAGACTGCCGTACAAATACCACAAAACCTAACCCCCATGCTTTTATTATGTGACGGGACAAGAACACTCTCCTCTATCAATGGCGGCTTATTACTCCAAGGAATATCAATAGGAGAAGAAAGAATCTATAAACTTATTGAACAATTAGATGACGCTTTGTTATTGGAAAACGGTAAGTTCGCTGGTGAAAAAAATAAGGCCCTCCAAAAGTATCGGAATTCTAAGAATCGTCCAATGTCTTTTGCTGGCACAATATATCCTGCCTCAACTTCTGATCTAGATCTTTTTATTGAAGAGAGTAAGTCCAAATTCAAACGGTCTAGCCAACCGGATAGATATAGTGGGGTCTTACAAGGATTACTATCACCCCATATTGATTTCGCCAGGGGGTACGCCACCTATGCAGAGTTGTGGCGGGAAAGCGAAGAGGGTCTGGACGGAGTTGAACAGGTGGTCATTTTAGGAACAGATCACACCGGTGGGTTAGGGTCCATAACCCCCACAATGCAAAACTACCAAACTCCCTACTCAGAGCTGGAAACAGACTTAGAAGGAATCAAATTGATAGAGACGGCCATTACGGGAAAAGACCCTTACAATGAGGAATTACATCATCTCAAAGAACATTCCATCGAACTAGCCTTGACATGGCTGCACCATGCCATGAAAGGCAAATCTTTCAAACTTTTACCTATACTATGTGGTTCTTTTCAGAAATTCATCGTTGACAAACAGCAGCCTGACAATGATGAAACGATTAGGAATGTGATTGACTCGATGTCTGAATATCGGAAAAAAGCGAGAACGTTGGTGATTGCGGCAGGTGATTTAGCACATGTTGGGCCTGAGTTTGGCGACGCCACCCCTATGGATGAATTATCTCTTGCAAACCTAGCATCGAAAGATCATATTTCTCTAGCAAGTATTGAAAGAGGTGATCCTGACAATTTTTTTGAAACGAGTGCCGAAGAAGCAGATGTAAGAAAAATTTGTGGACTTACACCCATGTACCTCATGGGAAAAATTTTAACCGATTGCAGAGGGTACAGCGTTGGATACGACCAATGCCCAGCAGATCAGAACAGAACATCTTTTGTATCTATTGCTGGCACTTTGTTATTTGGCGAATGAGGGAAGGTAGAGATGAAAAGGGTTGGGTTTTTACTGAAAGTACGAGAAGAATTTATAGAAGAATACAAAACCCACCATCAAAATGTTTGGAAGGAAATGAAAACCGCTTTGCTAAAGCACGGCTGGCGAAACTATTCCCTTTTCATTAGAACGGATGGACTGTTGTTCGGCTATTTTGAAGCGAGAGAATCTTTCGCTAAGTCTCTTGAGGGAATGGAAACAGAGGAAATTAACACTGATTGGCAAGAATTTATGTCACCATATTTTGAAATCCTTGAAAGCTCAGTTCCTGACCAGTCCATGTTGGAGCTCGAAGAGGTTTTCCATCTAGATTGAGTAGGAGTAGAACATTATGAGACTAGAATCTAAAAAAGTAATTGTGACCGGAGGTGCGTCGGGAATAGGGCGGGCGATATGCAAAATATTCGCCTCAGAAGGCGCCTCAATAGTAGTAGCTGATATAGATGAATCTGGCTCCCAAGAAACATTGTCTCAGATAGAATCAGCTGGAGGAAAAACAACTGCAGTAACCACAGATGTCTCTTCAGAAGACAGCGTCTCCAAAATGATAGAAGAATCGTCATCTTTCCTAGATGGAATCGATATCCTCGTCAACGACGCTGCCGCATTTATATTCGGAAAGGTGGAAGATGTTGGGTACAAGGATTGGGAAACAGTGTTCGGGGTTAATGTTATTGGAGCCGCCAACACTGTAAAACACTCGTTACCATACTTGAAGGAATCTACCTCTCCTAACATAGTAAACATCGCCTCTGTAAGTGGATTTATAGCCCAACCTGCTTTTGTCCCATATAACGCTTCGAAAGGAGCCTTGCTTCAGTTGACCCGCTGTCTTGCTATGGACCTTTCAGAATTTAATATAAGGGTGAACGCAGTCTGCCCAGGGGCTATATACACCCCGGCCACAGAAAGGCATATAGCCTTCGAAAATGCCAACAGAGATGAATTCCTCGAAAAAGCAGGACAAGATAGCTTCCTCAAAAGGGTAGGCAGACCTGAAGAAGTAGCTTATGCAGCCCTTTTCCTAGCCTCGGATGAGGCATCTTTCATCACAGGAAGTCATCTGGTGGTGGATGGAGGGGCCACGGTATGAATCCCGGTGGATTAAAATTCGTGGATGCGCACGTCCACTTCTATGATATGAAACATCCAGCACTATACTACGGCCATTGGCAACCAGATGAAGACCATCCATTCCTGGGAGCACAAACCCGAATATTGGGATCCAAAAATTATCTCGCAGAAGACTTCCTGACAGATTCACGAATACACGGAGTAACTAAAGCTGTACACGTTCAGGCAGCTATAGGTTCGAAAAACCCAGTGGAAGAAACTAAATGGTTGCAAGAGGTTTATCAAAAAACAGGAATACCGAATGCTATAGTTGGGCATGTTGACCTCAGGGATATAGGAGCCAACACTGTAATCGAACGTCACTTGGAATACCCTAATTTCAAAGGTATCCGTGATTTTTCACATGGAGAATATTTGGTGAGTGACCAATTTAGACGTGGATACAGTTTGCTTGAGAAATACGACCTTATTTCAAGTATCTCGGCACAATGGCAAGACATGGAAAATCTTGCAGACCTGGCCAAAACCTACCCTAATATAACAATAGTCCTAGACCATGCGGGGTTTCCTGAAAAGAGAACCGTTGAATATTTCAACAATTGGAAGGCCGGAATGGAAAGAATTTCAAATATTGACAACATTTTTTGCAAAATATCGGGGCTTGGTATGGGCGACAATAACTGGACTACAGAATCTATAAGACCGTATGTTGAAACATGCATCGAACTTTTTGGAGTGAACCGATCTCTATTCGCCACGAATTGGCCGATCGACAGCCTGTGGAGTGAATATGGTGACGTAGTTAAGGCCTATCGCGAGATAACTAGGAATTACTCGGACTCTGAACTCGAAAGATTGTTTTCAAAAAATGCTGAGGAAATTTATCAGCTATAGCCTAGTGGTTTTATCAATATGCTGAAGTGGGGCTGCAATAAATTTTTATCATGGTAGCCCACCCAACAACAGGTATTAGCCATAAAAGCAACCACCACCATCTTTTGTTTTGATCATGAAGACGCCTTACACTTATTGAAAAAGTAGGGCATAGCATCACAATCCAAAACATCGTAGTCAGAGGATAAAAGGGTAGGGAACTAAATAAAACAGCGTCAACAATAAATAAAGGCAAACCGCAAATCGTTTCAAATAAAATGAAAAACCATATCTCGCCTCTAGTCGACCGACCTCTAAAATCTGACCATCTTCTAAAGGCTAAATTTATTGCAAGTGAGAAGGTCACTTTTCTTTGTTCCTATGAGATTTTAAATCCATCATAGCCGTTTTGTGCTACCTCATCACAGTACTCCCGATATGGTGGTATGCCCCCAGCGTACGGCATGAAGATTCGTTTTTTGCCAGGTATATTGGCGCCCACATACCATGAATTACAAGTATATCTCAAAGTATTTCGGGCAATTTCCTCCACTTGGTTAGTCCAATATTCTTCAGCAGCTAACTCTGCTTCGATTTCAGAGTGGCCACCTAGTTCCATATAATTTATACAGTCTCTTATCCATTCCACATGCTGCTCAATTGAAGTCATCATGTTGGAGAGGACAGAAGGGCTACCAGGCCCCGTTATAGTGAACATATTTGGGAATCCAAACATGCTTAATCCAAGATAGCTTTTTGGTCCTTCTGACCAAATTTCTTTCAGATTGCATCCATCTTTTCCGGTTATATTCATCGACAGTAGAGCTCCAGTCATAGCATCAAACCCGATAGCAAAAACTATGATGTCGAATGCATAAATATTCTTTTCTGTTTGAATGCCTTCTTCCACCAGGCCTTGGATGGGATCAGAATTGACATCAAGGAGAGTCACGTTGGCACGGTTATAAGTTTCATAATAATCAGTATCAGCACATAGCCGTTTGCAGCCAATGGTATTTGTCGGGGCAAGCAGTTCTGCAGTTTCAGTATTTTGAACTGTTTCCCGTATTTTATTTCTAACAAATTCCGCCGCCGTGAAATTAGCCTTATCGCTAGTCCCAATATCAGAATAAGCAGCTGTAAAACCTGTCCCCCCTTCGTCCCATCTCCTCTGGTATTCTTGAGTTCTGGTTGTTTCCGAAACTGATAGAGCCGAATCGATCCCAGCCTTCAAAAATGCTATTCCAGCGCGATTTGATCTTGCCTCTGTTCTTATTTCAGAATACCTGCTTTTTACACCTTCCACTTCACTGTTAATCAAAGATCGATTCTTCGCAGGAATGGAATAGTTAGCAGTCCTTTGGAAAACGGTTAAATGTTTGGCTTCCTTGGCTATTACTGGTATTGCTTGCACTGCGGAGGAGCCAGTTCCTATGATACCAACAGTTTTACCCGAAAAATCTACTCCACTATGAGGCCATCTGCCAGTTATATACCAGTCACCCTGATAATCTTTGATTCCATTAAATTTTGGTTCATTCACCGATGACAGAGTCCCTGTAGCCATCACGCAAAATCTACTTTGAAATTCTTCCTTCATAGAGGATTTCAATAACCATTGTTGTTTGTTCTGGTCATATCTAACTGAGCTCACCCTGGTTTGGAATTTGATATATCTCCGCAAATCAAACCTATCTGCTACATGGTTAGCATATTCCAATATTTCAGGCTGGGTGGAGAATCTATGGCGCCAATTCCATTCTTGTTGCAATTCTTCAGAAAAAGAATACGAATATTCCATGCTCTCCACATCACATCTCGCGCCTGGATATCTGTTCCAATACCAGGTACCGCCAACTCCTGTCGCCTCTTCCAAAACAAGTACATTTAGACCTGTTTTCCTTAGCTCGTGCAGCATATACATGCCAGCAAATCCTGCGCCCACCACTATCACATCATATACAACAGTACTGTTATTTATAAGGTCGGATTCAAGTTTCAGTGAAGTCAATTTTGACCAGCCTTGCAAGTTACTTCTTAGACTTAATTGCCAAAATTATACCCAATAAAGCGACGAGAATACTAAGCTCCGCATTATTTATTTCTTTTTCGCAGAAACAACAAACAGGGGATCAGAGGCAACATCCCCAACGGGGGTAAGATCTACTGCGTTGGGGACACTCCATGAACCTGAACTGTCAAAATAGCTCCCAATCAACCTAGCCCTTTCGAAATTATCAAATATCTTCCAGATTTTTGTTGCCTTTGTGGGAAACATACGGTTTGAGTAGATCACATGAAATTTACAATCTTTTTTCAAAACTCTGTTCAGTTCATTGAATACAGAAATCGGGTCCGTCAAATATTGGATGGAAACAATAACCATGGCCGCGTCGAATTTACTGTCTTCATAGGGCAAATTTGGGTCCTTGTTTATATCTTTGATAACCCAGTGATCTAGCTGAGGATTGTTGGACATTTCTTCTCCATTCAATCCCAACCCATATACTTCGTGCGTAGCGAGTCCATCGGGAATATGAGAACGCCAACTACTCATTAGGTCAAGCAACGTGCATCCTTCAGGCAACTGGTCGAAAAGGTATTTTTTTAATTGAGTGATGGCGGCAGCATCAATGTGAACTACCAACCTAGCCTCCGAATAGAACAAGGCATCGTCCGATTCATCTTCTCGATTGAATGAACTTTCTGGATATTCCATATATTCTCAAAAATGTTATGAATTAAGGCCTAGCCTTTACGAGATCTTTCCTATCAAATATTCCCCATCATTCCACGCTGGTTCAGAGACAAGGTACTGCATCATATTAGTGAAATTTTCATGTTGCTCGGGCCTATTAGCGTTTTTAACATAAGCCTCCCTGCTTTCGAACACCGCTACACCCACTAAATCGGATCTCATTTTATCTGGTTTCATCAAGAAAAAGGCCACGGCCCCGGGAGGGTTTTCTAGCTTATCCAAACTAGCTATCAATTCTTGTTCACAGCCTTCTTTGACCTCTAGGTTAAATATCGTTCCATACATAAACACACTCCATATTTTATTGATCAAGGCGCCATCGAAGCTATATTTTCAATAAAAATACCTCTTATATTCACTAAACATAAGAGGTATTAAAATTCCCTTATACTGCCTATTTAACTCCCGGGAGGAGCATATGTTATTTCAGCCGCCTTTTTCATAGCTGCTACAGCGTCCTCAACCGATATAAGTGGTGTGGTCTGCAAGTTGGCCACACCGCCGCCAGCCGAAACTGCCATGGATAAGGCTGCTGCACTGATGTTATCCGGCATCTCGGCGATGATTACCAAATCACCAGCTCCAAACGAAAGATAAGCGGACTCGATGGATCCTCCCATTTTTTCAAAAGCTGGCCGAACGACTTCGATCCTGTTTTTCGGATCAGCTATCTGAGCTGCCCAAGCTTCAGCGGTGTATGAACCTGTTATTAAATACTTTGCCATTGTCGATACTCCTAATGTGATTTCTATGCCAAGCCTATTCAGCATGTTTCCTCAGAATTGCCTGCTGGCTAACAACCTCATAACTGGAACATCAAACCAGTAGGCGTTTTCATATTAGCATTTTTTTGATTGACATACTGAAATACAGCCAATTACCGAAAATCTCAACCTCGCAACCGATGGATCATCGTGATGGGCTTCCCAAGGTCACACCCCCATCTACGTTGAGTGAAACACCAGTAACCCATTTGGACTCATCACTAGCTAGATAAACGGCAGCCCACCCTACATCCCAAGGAGTTCCCTCTTGTTTTAAAGGAGAGGCGTTTTGTCGAATCTGTCTTTTTTCCGGTGTCATATTTGGGGCAGTCATTGACGAATATATGGGACCCGGCAAAATGCAATTAACCCGAATACCATCCCCAGCGTGATCAACTGCCATTGCTTTGGTAAGAGCAATTACCCCACTTTTTGAAACTGTGTAGGGAGTTAGTCCCCGAGGTCTGATAGCCGATATTGACGAAATATTAATAATGGCCCCACCGCCTCTTATCACCATTTCAGGCACGCTGTACTTACCCATTAACATCATAGATTTAATATTGACCTCCAAAACCCTATCCCAATCCTCTTCCGATACCTCAACGACAGTGCCAGAACCCCCTATCCCTACATTATTATGAAGGATGTCTAACCTCCCATATGTGTTTATGGTTTTTTCCACTACCTCTTGGCAGGTCACCGCCTTTGTCACATCGCCCACATAGGTTATGCATTCACCTTCCTCAGATTCAATGCTTTGCCGGGTTCTACCCAGATTTTCCTGGCTAGAATCCACCAGCATTACTTTGGCACCTTCCCTAGCAAATAAAATTGCTGTCGCCTGACCATTCCCCAACACATCACCGCGCGAGCCTGAACCAGTGACAATAGCCACTTTTCCCTTTAACCTACCTGAATTCGTCGACATGATGAAACCTGCCTTTTAGATCCTAAACGTTCGGAATTTGTTCAATTATGACATTAGAAGATTTTATTTCTAGATTCAACTCAACTGAGTTGCACGATGCTCTAAATATCCAAGGTCTACCAAACGTCGGAACTCATGATGACAAAATCATCAAACTGGCAGCCTCAGGCAGTACTAAAACTGAAATCGCCTCCTTATTAGCAGGGTTGGAGGAGTACAGGCTGAGAGAAATTTCTTTGGATTTCGAAGTGGCAGGGGCAGCGAAATTAAGTCGAAAGGGACTAACCACTAGGGTTATTCAGATAGTGGTAGGTGAATACAAACCTTTCCGGCAAGGTCTCTCTGAAATCAAAAACCTCAAAACACTAGTCCTTTTATCTGCTGCTGCTTCAGTGACTATGATTATTTTTGTCGCCACGGCTTTCCTGTTTAGCAGCGCAGTGGCATTCCTCTCTGCAATTGCATTTGCCATACCGACTAGTTTCTACCTTTACGGAAACATAAAAGCCAGATTACAAAAAAACGGTCAAAACAGTAGTTAATTGAATCTGTCGGGTAATTGCAATTCTGCTGCGATATCAGTAAACCATTCAATCACCTCAGGATGGTAAGGGATACCATTTTCCAATCTTTCCTTCTCTTCCTCATGCTCAGGCAAACCCGCATATGTGACGCTATCATGTCCTGGAGCTGGTTCCGATTCCCTGAGGGTTTTCATATATTGATCCAAATCATCTTTGAACATATCCACATCAACAAAAGCGTCAATCTTGTACGCAAGGAAATGATGTGAAGCGCCCGCTCTTCTATTCGGCCCAGCACCACCACCAGATAAAACTCCTGAAAGTATTTCTATCATCACTGCGAGGCTGTACCCCTTATGGGAGCCTAGCTCACGAGTCCCGCCTAGTGGGAGTATCTTAAAATCCTCTGGTACTTGCCTCTCGTCCATTATTGGCGAACCATCTGAATCAGCAATCCATCCAGGGAGAGCATCCACTCCTAACCTCTTAGCGAGGGTGATTTTATTACCTGCAACTGAACTCATCGAGGCATCGAATATAAAAGGAGGCTCTAAACGGGTAGGGGCCGCAATTGCCAAAGGATTTAACCCAACTAACCTCTCTGAGCCATTGGTAGGCAACACCGACACACCTCCTGTGGTCATTGCTATACCTATCATGTTGTGCTCGAGGGCCATGGCTGCATGATATCCGGCCGCCCCAAAGTGAGCACCATTAGTGACTGACACTGAGCCAATCCCATACTTTTCCGCTCTTTCAATTGCTATATTCATAGCAGAAGGGCCCATCACAAGACCGTGGCCTTGGTCACTATCGATTGTGCAAACCGCTAAGGCCTCCCTAACTATCTTCCAATTTGGCGTAGGGTTGATACGGCCTTCCTGGAAACCTGCTACATAACTCTTCATCATGTTGCTGACTCCATGTGATTCCACACCCCTTATGTCTGCGTACATCAATACATCTGCTGCTTGTGCAGCATCGCTCGCAGGCATCCTCATTTTTAAAAAAATATCTTCGACAGCAGCCCTCATATTTTGTTGAGGCACTCGCACAGCTATATCTTCTGGAACATGAAATCTTTCAAGCACGGTAAACTCCCAGCTTTAAGGCTTAACAAGCAAAGCTTAAATTATCAATAGCACGTCATCAATATATTAATTAATGGCATCTCACCAGAGTATCTAGGATTGATTGTATCTATTTCTACTATCTAGTAAAGGTCTTATTATGAGCTTAATAGATTAACCTAGATTATTGACACCGACGTGACCAAACCTATACTCTGACTTTCTGTTCTTGAGAGGCATTGTTAGCAAACAAAATAAGAAACAGGGATCCATTTTGAGTAAACATAAAAATCTAGTTTTTATTTTCAGTGACCAGCAACGCTATGACACTATGGCTTGCTATGGTAATGATTGGATTAAAACACCTCATTTAAACGCTCTTAGCGAAGATTCATTTATTATGGAACGAGCCTATGTTGGACAACCCGTTTGTACTCCGGCAAGAGGTACAATTACCACTGGTCTTCACCCGCATAATGCTGGACCAACCGTCAATGTTATACCGTTGCCTCCAGAACAGAAAACCATCGCAGAGTATCTCCCATCTGAATATGAAACAGCGTGGTTTGGTAAATGGCATTTGGGCGATGACGGGAATGCCCAACATGGCTTCAAGCATTGGATTTCTACAGAAGATCACATGTCACGGTTTGTAGGCCTTAGTACTGAACCTAGTAAAAGCGATTGGCACAATTATCTGGTCGATCAAGGTTATTCACCAGATTCTACTCTTTCCAACGACCAACCTCATTTACCGAAAGAAGTCACCAAAAATGCCATTGATAACTGGGAGGTTTTTAGTCCAGAGAAAAGATCTGAGCTGCCTGCCGAACACCAAATGGCACATTTTTTGGGAAGGAACGCAGTCGAATTTATAGAAAATCACAAAAACAACCCTTTCTGTCTCTACGTGAGTACCTTTGAACCTCACTCTCCTTACAACGGTCCTTACAATGATTTGTACGACCCTGCCTCACTCCCTGTGGGCCCTGCATTTCTGAAAAAACCCGAAAACGCCCCTCTTATAAGTAGATTAAGGGCAGAGAACAACATGCAGTTCCTTGAAGGATCATCCGGGTCGTATAAAGGCTATGTCGAAAAGCAAATAAGGGGCGTGCATAATGACATAAGCTCAGAGCACGGTTGGCGAGAACTAAGGGCTAAATATCTGGCCAACATCACACTAGTTGATGACATGGTTGGAATGATTGTTAAATCTCTCGAAGAACAAGGCGTTCTCGATGATACGGTGATAGTTTTCACCAGTGAACACGGAGAAATGGCTGGAGATCATGGAATGCTCGAAAAACGTTCCATGTATGAAGAATCCGCAAGGGTACCATTAATTATAAGGGCTCCTAAAATCAGCACAGATAAAAAAGTCGTCAGCGGCAACTTTAGTCATGTCGATCTAGTTCCCACGCTGTTGGATTTATTAGGTGTAGATTTGCCTAGTGGACTAGATGGAAAATCGGTTTCAGAAGTCTTAGAGGATGGAACAAATCTCAGAAATAATGAGGTGTTCGTAGAGTGGAATGGTATAGGATCCATTGAGGATCGATTGCTTGGCACCCCCGATATAAATTCGATGCACCAAGCCCCATGGAGGACGATAGTCTACAGGGACTGGAAACTCAACCTCTGCGCAACTGATAAATGTGAACTGTTCAATTTGAGGGAAGATCCTCACGAATTGAACAACCTCATTGATGATCCTGCCAATGAAGATGTTGTGAGACTATTAAGTACAAAAATAAGAGCGTGGCAATACAAAACAAATGATAAAGCTCCGCTCTAGTTTCAAGAAGATAATTTTTAACCCCAAAGAACCTTTCAAAGGGAGGATTCAATGAAAATAAGAGTTACTGGCATAATGGCGATCGGTTTGGCCGGTCTAATGTTGATGGGATTAGTAGGATGCAGTTCCTCAGATGCAGCAGCTCCCGCCCAGCCTGTAGCACCTGCAGCAGCAGCGGCAGCAGCTCCTGCACAAGCTGGT
>DJMH01000008.1:9458-9623 GCA_002435305.1 Dehalococcoidia bacterium UBA6495 | reverse complement strand
TAAAAACCCCGACAAAAAAAATGATAGCTAAAACAAACATGTTAAAGGCGGAAACTGAGCCGAATTTACGGTCCCGGGACATGTGAAACAAAGAAAGCATTTGGCTGTAAAAAGATTCCTCCGACGCAATGGGTTCGGGGGGTGCGTCTGGAAGATCCGGGGTAT
>DJMH01000008.1:2563-9124 GCA_002435305.1 Dehalococcoidia bacterium UBA6495 | reverse complement strand
TTCTAATATCTTTTCTATCTCATTCTTGTATCTATCTGACATGGGTTCAAATAGCTCCAAAAACTAATCTTACCAAATAATAACTCCACATATGAATCCTAATTTAGGATACGAATTCCTGTCAACGATATATGTGTCAAACAGGCACATATAGAGAAGGACTTTAGTGGTCAAATGCCAATCAGGCTTATCGTGATGATATAATTATCATCCTGCTTTTTTAAAAATCACTCCTAGGAGACACTGGTGAAAATAACTCAGGACGATGTCGTCGACAGACAAACAGTGCTTCACATCGAACTTGAAGATGATGATATGGACCCATATTTGGATAGGGCATATCAACGAGTGGTTCAACGAGTCAACGTACCTGGTTTCAGAAAGGGTAAAGCTCCACGAAGAATCGTCGAACAATATTTTGGTAGAGAATCGATGTTGAATGAAATCCTGGATTCCATGCTTCCAGAACTTACAAACCAGGCAATCGATGAAAAAGACTTGGATGCTGTCGGTCTTCCCAGCATAGAGATGGGGGAATTGGATCCATTTCAATTCTCAGCAACCGTGCCGCTTCGACCAGAGGTTGACCTAGGTGGATACTCCGAAATCAGAATAGATAAAAATCAACCTAAAATAGAAGATGACGCAATAGACAGCCGTATTGAACAGCTCCGGCTCAGTGTTGCCACTTGGGAACCTACCGAAAGGCCTGTCGAAATTGGCGACATGATCACTGCCCAAATAAAAGGAACTGTTGGGAAGAAGACGATCTTTGATGAAAGTGATGCTGTCTATTTGGTAAATGAGGAAATCGGCCGACCTTTTCCTGGATTTTCTGAAAAGCTGGTAGGAATGGAAGCAGATAAGTCATCTCAGTTTGATCTTTCGATACCCGAAGATTTTGCAGATCCTGATCTTGCTAGTCAAGATGCTTCATTTGAGGTAACTATCAAGGATATCAAGGCAAGGGTATTACCAGAAATCGATGATGCATTCGCCAAAGGTATCGGAGAAGGTTACGAAACTCTCAATGATTTAAAAGAAGAAGTTCAAAAAAGTATCGAAACAGAAGCTGAAGAAGAAAGTACAAGAACTCATAGAGAATCCATCGTCGGGGCATTAATGGAAACGGCCAAAGTAGAAATGCCGGCCCTGTTATTGCAACATGAAGCAGAACACATGGTTGAAGAACAGGAAAGAATAGTTTCTCAAGCTAATATGAATATGGATGATTATCTGGTCTCTTTAGGAAAAACAAGAGAAGAATTCGTAGAAGAATCAAAAACAGAAGCTTCCGACAGACTAAAGCGGTCTTTCGTACTAGCCAAAATAGCTGAAGAAGAAGGGATAGAGGTTTCAGACGAAGACATCGATGAGCGAATATCGGAAATGTTTTCTAATGCGGAACAAGAAATACCTGAATCAAGTAAAAATGCCCAAATGAGAGACTATTTGAGTAGATCACTCCTCATGGAAGAAACCATGAAAAAATTGGAGGGTATTGCGGCCGGTGAATCCGGAGAAGACAATACTGACCAGGGACCTGATAAAAGTGATGCCGCTAGTGATCCTGCCGATGATAATAAGGACCAAGAAACAGAAGAAGGAGAAGTAAATGCTTGATAGACCTGAAAATATAATCCCGTATGTAGTAGAAAGGGATCCCAGAGGAGAGAGAACCTACGATATTTACTCTCTTTTGCTGAAGGAGAGGATCGTTTTTCTGGGAACGGGAATTAACGACCAGGTAGCAAATGCAATAATTGCTCAATTACTTTTCCTAGACAGAGAAGATCCAGAAAGAGACATAAATCTCTATATCAACTCCCCTGGCGGAGTAATTACAGCAGGTCTAGCAATATACGACACGATGCAGTTAATTAGACCTGACGTCTCCACAATATGTGTAGGTATGGCAGCGAGCATGGGTACAGTGCTGCTTTCTGGAGGAGCTAACGGCAAGAGATACGCCCTACCCAATTCCACCATACACATGCATCAGGCGCTAGGCGGGGCTCAGGGCCAAGCCTCAGATATTGAAATTGCCGCACGCGAAATCATCAGGATGCAAGACAAAATTCGAAATATCATCTCTGAACATACCGGCCAATCATACGAGAAAATCGCCAGAGATACAGACCGAGATTTTTACATGAGTTCAGAACAAGCCGAGGAGTACGGTATCATTGATGTAGTGATGGCCTCTCCTAATGACAAAGCTGAATAGAGGTATAAATGTCCACAACCCAGAACGATTATTTATGTTCCTTTTGTAGCAAACCTCAGGCACAAGTAAAAAGGCTGATAGCCGGACCTGACAGAGTGTTTATATGCGACGAATGTGTCGAGTTATGCCAACAAATAATTTCTGAAGAAACCCCGGAGAACATAGAGGGCCTAGATAACCCGGTTGAAAAAGGCATAACCCCCAAATTCATTTACGACCAACTTGAGGAGTACGTAATCGGGCAGGAGAAGGCAAAGAAGATTCTAAGCGTGGCTGTATACAACCACTACAAGAGGGTCTGGTCGAATAAGCATTCAGATGAAAAAACAGAGCTCCAGAAGGCAAATATCTTGATGTATGGGCCATCCGGGTCTGGCAAAACTCATCTTGCACAAACTTTGGCAAAAATACTAGACGTCCCATTTGCCATCGTAGATGCCACTTCAATAACAGAGGCTGGTTATGTTGGAGAAGATGTTGAAAATATACTGTTGAGGCTTATCCAAGCCGCCGATTACGATATTTCAAAAGCAGAACACGGAATCATATACATTGATGAAATAGATAAGATCACGCGAAAAAGCCCAAACCCTTCAATTACTAGGGACGTATCCGGCGAAGGGGTCCAGCAGGCTCTTCTGAAAATTATAGAGGGGTGTCTTGCTAATGTTCCTCCACAAGGTGGTCGAAAACACCCTCATCAAGAATTCATGCAAATAAAAACGGATGACATTCTCTTTATGGTAGGTGGTGCATTTGAAGGCATGGACGAACTGCTTATGAAAAGAGTGCACAAGGATAACTACAGCTTAGGATTCAAACAAACTACCAATCATCACGACGGCAACCAGAGTGTAATCGATTCGGTTCGCCACCAACTTAATCCTGATGACTTAATGGAATTTGGTTTCATCACCGAATTCGTAGGTAGACTACCAGTTCTAGTGACTTTGGATGAGCTCACAAAAGACGATTTGGTGCGAATATTGACCGAACCCAAAAATGCATTTGTGGAACAATACCAAGCCTTGTTCAGGATGGAAGAGGTTAAATTGAATTTTAGTGAAGGGGCATTATTGGCCACAGCGGAAAAAGCCATAGAACAAAAGACCGGAGCCAGAGGCCTACGTACTATTTTGGAATCAACTCTTATGGAAGTTATGTTTGAACTACCCAGTATGAGTGGTATAACACACTGTGATGTTGAGGCAGAGGCTATTGTAGGGAACGCTCCGGTGAAATTGTCGAACGGCGGTAGCGAGATAATCGAACTGGCAACCCTAGAAAAAAGATCTGCTTAGTTAATTTTACTTTTTAACTTTCTTCGGTCTCGAGACCCACTACTTCAAGATGAAGCTCTTCTAATTGGCTTTTCTCGACAGATGAGGGAGCTCCGAACAATGGATCCATCTGACTTTGCGTTTTAGGAAACGCAATCACATCTCTTATCGAATCTTTCCCCGTAAGAACCATAAGGAGTCTATCTATGCCTGGTGCAATTCCTCCGTGTGGAGGCGCTCCATATTCGAACGCGTCCAACAACTGGGCAAACCTTTCTGATACCTCGTCTATAGAATAGCCAAGCACCTCAAATATATCTTCCTGCAATTTCCTGTTATGAACCCTTATACTCCCGCTCGCCATTTCAAGTCCGTTGCAAACTAAGTCATATGACTGTGCAATGACCTTACCTGGGGCATTGGATAAATACTTACCAAATCCTTCTTTTGGCATGCAAAAGGCATGGTGGGAGGCATCCCATCTCCTCTCCTCCAAATTCCACTCAAATAACGGGAAATCTGTCACAAATGCAAAGAACATCATGTCAGGATCAGCTAACTCTAACCTTATTCCCATTTCATGACGTAAAGCAGCCAAAGCAGCATTAGTGGATTTTGGCTCTCCTGCCACAATGAGCACTAGGTCTCCGTCAGCAGCGCCAGTGGAAATAGCGAAATCTTTCACATTTTCAGGTGTCAAAAATCGAGTAATATTTGATCTGACTTTATCCATATCAACCGATTCCAATGATTCGCCAGCACCATTGACACCAATGGCTATTAACCCACTTGCTCCCCGTTCTTTAACAAATTCTGTTAATTCATCTATCTGCCCTCTAGTAAATTCTCCACAACCCGGAGCAGCAAACCCCTTAACAATACCCTGGTTATCTACAACATTATGAAAAACATTAAATTCTGTTTTCTTCGCTATATTACCCAAATCTGACATTTTCATTTCAAATCTCAGATCTGGTTTATCTGTACCGTAATCTCGCATACTTTGTTCATAAGATAATCTAGGGAAAGGTTTCATAAATTTCTTTTCAGGAAACAAAGACTCTAAAAGCCCACTAAATAAACCCTCAGTCAAAGAGAGAACATCTTCCTGGGTTACAAAACTCATCTCCAAATCTAGCTGGGTGAATTCTGGCTGTCGATCAGCTCTAGAATCTTCGTCTCTAAAACACCTAGCTATCTGAAAATATTTCTCAAATCCAGCAACCATCAAAAGTTGTTTAAGTTGCTGGGGAGATTGAGGTAGAGCATAAAAATTACCGGGGTATAACCGGCTAGGAACTATGTGATCTCTAGCTCCTTCAGGCGTACTTTTAATCAGTATCGGGGTTTCAATTTCCAAGAAACCTTCAGAGTCTAAGAAATCGCGTATATATTTCACAACTTTATGCCTGATTATCATGGCATTTTTCATTACTTCTCTTCTAAGGTCGACGTACCGATATTTAAGTCTTACATTCTCATCAACTGTAGTATCTTCATTAACATAAAAAGGAGGAGTCAAAGATTGGTTTAAAACTGTCAATTCTGAAGCATATACTTCAACCGCTCCTGACAGCATATCCTCATTTACAGTACCTTCTGGTCTAGCTGAAACCTCACCCAATACCTGTACAACCCATTCATTACGCAAGTATTGGGCAATTTCATGGGCTTTTTCTGCCAATTCTGGATTAAATACCACCTGAACTAATCCACCTCGATCTCTCAAATCAATAAATATGAGGTTGCCGTGATCACGTCTCCGGTGAACCCATCCTGCCAGGGTGACCGATTTCCCAATATCCCGAGAGCGCAAAGCTCCACAACTAATATCCTTCAACAATTAAACCCTCCGGCCTGCCGATAAGAAAATTTATATCCCTCTTAGTTTATCCTTAGGTACATCTAGCGTAGTAAATGTCTCTATCTTTTTTACCCCATCTATTTTCCCGATTTTGTTTTGCAAAAGTACCAGGAGATCAGACAATGATTTTGTAGATACGTTGACAAAAATATCGAAAGATCCTGACGTGATATTAACCCACCGGATCTCCTCAATTTCATTGAGCTTCAATACAACTTCTCTGATCACAGCGAGGTCAACTTGTATTCCAATAATAGCCTCAGTTTCCGAAGCTAAATAGTTCGGATTTAGAACCACTTTAATATTGATAATACCTTGATCTTTCAAGATATTCAGACGACGCCTGACGGTACCTTCACTAACGCCTAAATTTCTAGCTATACTGGCGTTGGACATCCTGCCATCCAAACCTAGAATTTCAATTATTTGGTTATCTAAATCATCAACCATAAAAGTACTCTATGACCTAATTGCACAAAATACTATAGGCTCACAGAGTACATGACAAACGCTGTCTTGTTAGCGTGATAGGAGACCATCAATTTTATCCTCTCTCAAGCCAGGAAGTTTTAGAAAGAATATCTCTGTCAAAAACAAGCCTACACAACAGTGTAGATTTCACTGACCCCTTACGAATAATATCTCCGTTTGACATAAGGCGTTTCGATATAAGCATAACCCCTAGTAACACACTGAAAATTATAATATGTGTTTGCTCTTGAAAGGCAAAGCATAAGAGTGGTAGCAATCCGAAAGAAATAAAGCACCAAACCCCGCTGTCTTTATACAAAATAAGACGCCCTATAATACCGAGAAATACCGTCAATACAAGGATTTCTTCCCACATTTGAAATCCAATCAGCAATCCGAAAGCCGTAGCAATTCCCCGTCCTCCCTCCAACCCAATGAAAATGGACCAATTATGGCCAGCAACTAAACTTATAGAGGCAATTAAGAGAAAATAAGGGTCCATGCCGAGGATAACATCAAGAAATAGGACGGTAAAAGTTCCCTTTATTAAACAGTCCATCACCCCAGCTATGATCCCAATATTTTTGCCGCCATGCACAGCTAGATTGGATGCGCCAACGTTCCTAGAACCATGAGTTCTAATATCTATTTTGGCCCAAAATCTTCCTAATAAATAGGAAATGGGAATCGCACCTATAAGATAGCAGCCAACACCAACA
>DJMH01000008.1:0-2165 GCA_002435305.1 Dehalococcoidia bacterium UBA6495 | reverse complement strand
GGAGGGGGCCCTACATCCCCAGGGTGCGGGTCGTTTCTATTTTCCGAGTTATGGTAGTCACTACCGCCACATTTGATTAAAGAATATTTTTCGGCTATCTCAATCAAATCAGACACCTGGCTGGAATCGTAATCACCATAATAAACCTCTATACCTCCCAACCCAGCTTCACAAAGTTTAGGAATTAACTCAATCAGATTCTGGATACTTTTTCTTCCAGACTTTGAATTAGATAAAAGAGGATGGGCCAAAACAGCAAGTGACCCATTGTCCCTAAGAATTTCCACGGCTTCAGTAGGTGTGATCATCTCTCTGGGAACGAACCCTGGCGAATCGACATTCAAATACCTTTTAAAAGCATCTTTAATATTTGTCGAGTACCCTAATTCCACCAATGCCATCGCAATATGGGGTCTCCCTACAGAATCTCCCTGCGCAATATTCCTAACCGTCTCCCACGATATATTAAGTCCAATAGAAACAAGCTTTTCAATTATTTTCTTCCCTCTGAGTAATCGACCCTTTCTAAATACTGAAAGCCTATCTTGGAAGCCCACATCTTGTAGATCTATTCCATATCCAAGAATATGCACCTCATCTTTAAGATAGCTAGTACCTAATTCTATACCGTTTATCAACCTGATTCCGAGCTTAGATGCACCTTCCCGAGCCTCCTGCAATGCGGAGGTAGTGTCATGGTCCGTAACGGCTATCGTCTGAAGGCCTCGTTCAAAACAAAGCTCCACAAGCTCGCTAGGAGACAAAGCTCCATCAGAATGATTGGTATGTAGATGTAAATCTACTTCTATATGATCCATTCCAATCCATCTCTGGGAGTCAGCTTTCCTGACTCCCAGTAGGTGTTGTAAATCTATTAGCCACGCTAACGGCTTCTATCTTGCGTACTCTACAGACCGTTTTTCGCGTATCACCACTACTTTAATTTGACCTGGATATGCAAGTTTCTCTTCGATATTTTTCACGACATCTCTCGCGAGGGATGTCGCAGAAACATCGTCCACAGAGTCAGGTTCAACCATAATCCTAACCTCTCTACCCGCCTGGATCGCGAAGCATTTCTGAACACCCTCAAAATCCCCGGCAACTTCCTCTAATTCCTCCATCCTCTTGACATAGTTTTCAACGGTGTCCTTCCTGGAACCTGGCCTGGCCGCACTTAGAGCATCTGCAGCGGCGACTATAAAGGATTCCACTGAGCTCATTTCGTCATCATGATGTTCGCCTATGCAGGTGGTCACTCTATGCGAAACCTTATATTTTTTTGCTATATCTGCACCGATTTCTGCGTGAGGCCCTTCGATCTCGTGGCTTAGTGCCTTACCAATGTCATGAAGCAACCCACCAACCTTAGCTACCTTCACATTTGCACCAATTTCAGCCGCCATGAGGCCCGCAAGGTGGGCTACTTCCAGACAATGCATTAATACATTCTCACCATAGCTAAACCTATATTTCAGTCTGCCTAATAATCTAATTAATTCTGGATGTAAACCTCTAACGTCAGCCTCAAGCACTGCTGATTCACCACTTTTCCATATGGTTTCTTCTACTTCCTCCTGAGACTTTTTGACCATATCTTCGATTCTCGCGGGGTGTATTCGACCGTCAGCTACAAGTTTGGACACCGCCAACCTAGCAACTTCCCTCCTGACTGGATCAAAGCAAGATAAAGTGATTGCTTCAGGAGTGTCGTCAATTATTAAATCGACTCCGGTGTTTCGCTCTATTGAGCGTATATTACGCCCTTCCCGTCCTATCAAACGACCTTTCATATCGTCACTAGGAATTGGAACTGTACTCACTGTGGCCTCTGAAACAACATCTGAAGCCAGTCTCTGGATCGCCTGACCCAATATCATTCTAGCCTTGTCATTTGCCTCATTTTTTGTTGACTCTTCCATATCTCGATACTTAAGAGCCAGTTCATGACGATAATCGTCCTCAGCAGTTGCCATGATGACATCTTTGGCATCATCCATGGTCATGTCAGCTACAGTTTCAAGTCGCTCAATACTTTGAGATTTTACCACCTCTGCTTTTTCATAGAGGCCTTCTATCTCTTTTTCAAGGTCATTTAATTTGCGTTCTCTTCGCTCTAAATTTTGTGACCTCTTCTCTGCATTCTCTTCTCTACTAGCAACTCG
>DJMH01000016.1:7264-7458 GCA_002435305.1 Dehalococcoidia bacterium UBA6495 | reverse complement strand
TAAAAACCATGCATACAAATGCATATAAATGCATACAATGCACACGAATGCATACCAAATGCATACAAATAGAAAGGAGAGACATGGAAAAAATTGAAGGATGGGATCCTCACCCTACCAGGAAGAATATCTACATCAACCAGAAAGATTGGAAATCTCCCCTGTCCCCATTATCAAATTCTTAATGGGTTATT
>DJMH01000016.1:0-6846 GCA_002435305.1 Dehalococcoidia bacterium UBA6495 | reverse complement strand
CTGCGTACTCTAGGATCGACAATTGAGGTAACTATATCTGCCAATAAATTGCCTACCACGATACCAACTGCAGCAACCAGTGTGACTCCCAAGATTATTGGAATGTCTAGGCGTTGAATCGCAAGCCATGCCAGCTGACCTATACCAGGCCAACCGAACACTGATTCAACAACCACAACGCCTTGCATGTAAAGACCGATGTCGATTCCGATCATGGCGATGATCGGTAGAATTGCATTGCGTAATGCATGAACTAATACAACTCGAGTTTCACGAACCCCTTTTGCCCGGGCTGTGCGAATATAATCCTTCCGTAATACATTCACCATGCTTGATCGGATCATGCGTGAATACCATCCAGCTATAGTTATCCCGAGAGTAAGGGCTGGGAGTACTATATGAGCAATCGTGCCATAACCACCCAATGGAAATATCCCTAATACATATGCAAAAAAATAAAGCAATAAGAGACCAACTACAAATTGAGGTGCAGACACTCCGATAAAACTTAATATCATTAATATTCGGTCAGATTTTCTATTTCTCCTGACTGAAGCAATAATACCTGCTGGTAAACCGATGAGTAGTTGAAAGAATATGGCAGCAAACATGAGTTGCAGGGTTGCGGGTAATCGACTGACGATAAGTTCACTGACCTCCGCTTTCTGAACATAAGACCGACCAAGGTCTCCCTGCAATAGGCTACCTAAATAACGCAAATACTGTATGGGCACTGGCTGGTCTAGACCTAGTTGCGCTCGTATTGATGCAACCGTTTCAGCTGTTGCGCTTCTGCCAGCAATCATTCGCACAGGATCCGCCGGGATGAGAAATAGAAGACCATATGTAATCATTGACACTCCTAGCAAAATAAGCACGGCTTGAAACAATCGTCTAGCAAGGAAGAGAAACATCAGTTGCGTCCTCTTTGAGTTGGATCCATCGCGTCACGCAATCCGTCTCCGACCAGGTTAAATCCAAGGGCAAAAAGAAGAATAGAGATCCCAGGAAAAATAACGAGCCAAGGGGCGGTTAAGAAATACGATTGGCTTTCGAAAATAATCCCTCCCCACGAGGGAGTCGGTGGTTGAACCCCTATACCGAGAAAAGAGAGAGTTGCTTCAAAAAGGACAGTGACCGATATGCCCAAGGTCGCCCATACCATGATATGGGGTATCAGGTGCGGTAGAATGTGTACCCAAAGTATCCGGATGGGAGTGGCCCCGAGCGCACGGGCAGCCTGAATGAATTCTTGTTCAGCAATCGACAAAGTTTGGGTATAGATCACTCGTGCGGTCTGTACCCAGTTCACAAGTGCAATAACCATCGCGACAATCCAAAGGCTTGGTGTGAGTATGGATGCGAGGGCAATGGCGAGGAGTAGTGCTGGAAAAGCCATCATGAGATCAGTAAAACGCATGATTGCGTTGCCAACCCAACCGCCGAGGTAACCAGCTATTATCCCTAGTAGTGTACCTACAAGAACTGCAGCAGCATTAGCCGCGATGCCTATAATTAGCGATGTACGAGCACCGTAAACCAACCGGGTATACAAATCCCTTCCTAAGAGATCAGTACCAAGAGGAAATCGTTTATTTGGAGGTAGTGGTGCACCCTCTAGCGTTAAACCATCAAAGAACTGCTCGTGAGGGTCATAAGGTGTAACCCAAGGTGCAAGAAGCGCAGCAGTCACAACGATGACAATAACGGTCCCACCAAACAGAGCCACTTTATCGCGTTTGAATCGTTTCCAGGTTTCGTTCATTTTTTTCTGAGTAGAACTAAAGTAGACTAGTGCAGTTGTAACACAAGAAGGATAACCAAAGAGAATTTTTGGAAGAAAATGATAAGTTCTTTTTTTTGAATATGCGGTTTGATTCAAATATACCATAACTTAGAAGGTTTGACTTTTACCTCTAAGTACTCGAACAAAAATCTAAATATTTGGATCTGAAAAATTACGCTAATACTGGTAAATGATGCTTGGCGATTATTTGTTTTTCTAGCTTTCAAGACAAACAATAAATTTTCCTAATGACTAATACAAATGACACCGAATCAAGTGTCCCGTTTCATTAACTCCTATATTTTTTTCCTCCGGTGTTGCCGTTTTGCAAATGTCCATCACTTTTGGACACCGCGGATGAAAAGCACAGCCTGAAGGTGGATTCTCAGGATCCGGTATTTCACCTTGCAATACAATGCGTTCACGAGTTCGTAAAGGATCTGGTTGGGGAATTGCTTTGATCAAGGCCTCTGTATATGGATGACACGGTCGAGTAAAAAGATCCTTTGTAGGAGCTGTTTCAACAATACCTCCAAGATACATTACAGCGACATGGTCACTAACGTGTTCTACCACGGCCAAGTCATGCGATATAAAGATATATGACAGATCAAATTTCTCCTTCAGATCGACTAACAGGTTAAGTATCTGCGATTGGATTGACACATCGAGGGCGGAAACAGGTTCATCAGCAATGATCATTTTAGGGCGCAACGCTAGAGCACGGGCGATACAGATTCGTTGTCGTTGCCCACCGGAGAACTCATGAGGGTACCGATTAGCCGCATCTTGCTCCAAACCAGTGATTTCAAGCAACCTAAGCATCTTCTTGTAACGGGTTGCACGATCACCGATTCCATGAATGACTAATGGTTCTTCCACAATCGCACCGATTGTCATGCGTGAATCAAGAGATCCATATGGATCCTGAAAAATCATCTGAATTTCGCGACGCATTTCACGTAGTGCTCGTTTTTCAAGCGAAAGCACGTCCTTGTCCTGAAACAAGACGGTGCCTTCATCAGGCTCGAAAAGGCGAATGATAGATTTGCCCAAGGTTGACTTCCCACAACCGGATTCTCCAACGATTCCAACAGTTTCTCCGGCGTTAACTGTCAGACTGACTGCTTTGACTGCTGTGAGGTTTCTACTTCCATATCTTGAAGGAAAATGCTTAGTCAAATTTCTGACTTGGAGTAGCGGATTCATTTGTAGTTCCAACAGGCAACTTGATGTTTATCTCCGACTGCCTCGAGAGTAGGTGTTTTGTGTCGACAGTATTCAGATGCTTTCGAACAGCGATCAGTAAAATAGCAGCCAGTACCCCGTTGACTAGGAGATGGAACCATGCCCGGTATCATGGGTAATAGTTTTTTTGATTGACCAAGTCTTGGAGATGAAGACATAAGACCTGTTGTATACGGGTGCAATGGATTCCGGAAAAGTTCAACTACACTAGCCTTTTCAACAATACGCCCAGCATACATTACAAATACTCGATCACAGGTTTCTGCAACGATTCCCAAGTCATGACTTATCAGCAGCACAGACATATTCATTTCCGACTGCAAAGTGCGAAGTAGGTCAAGTATTTGTGCTTGTACCGTTACGTCTAATGCTGTAGTAGGTTCATCGGCAATCAATAGTTCAGGGCGGCATGCTAGTGCTATTGCTATCATGACCCGTTGGCGTAGTCCTCCAGATAATTCGTGCGGGTACTGTTCCATGCGACGTTGTGCTCCACCAATCCCAACCAGATCGAGCATTTCAACAGTTTTATTATTAGCCTCATTCTGCGAAATCCCTAAATGACACCGGAAAACCTCTCCCACCTGATATCCAATTGTAAATGTTGGATTCAGGCTGGTCATCGGTTCTTGAAAAATCATACCGATCCTGTTGCCACGAATATGACGCATGGAACCTTCGTCCAACGAAAGGATATCGTTTCCCTTGAAAAAAATGCGGCCGTACTCAACACTGCTCGGAGGTGACGGGTTTAGCCGCATGATTGCCATTGCGGTGACACTCTTGCCACAGCCAGATTCTCCAACGAGTCCTACGATCTCGCCAGAACCAATAAAAAACGAAATATCCTCCACAACATCGATACGACCTTCGTTGGTCGAAAAGGAAATGTGTAATGAGTCTACGTGAAGAATCGAATGGGACGAAGAGGGATGTGTAAATTGCATAGATATTTGCTACACCCGTACGGGTATTAAGCGAAAACTATCTTCGGAAAGTATAGAGAAACAACCCAGTTTGGTTGATCAACGACTTCAGATATCCTAAGATCAGCACATACGCTGCAAAGCATATAAGCCTCAGGAGCATTGAGTCCATGCAGTGTGCCAAGCAGATCAATCATTCCATTAACTGCTTGCTTTGCGGATTGCATTAAGTCTGGGCTAATTCCCGTTGTGACATGATAGCCTTTGGAGTCTAGATGACTGGATACTGGTCCTGGTGTATCAAAACGTGGAGACGGTAGGTTCTCTCCCTTAACTAGGTCAAACTTCAGCCCGACATCCATAGGGCTCTCAATAGCCGTTCCACAAACTTCTCCGTCTCCTTGGGCAGCATGTGTATCTCCCACAGAAAATAGTGCTCCATCAACCTCAACTGGTAGATACAACACCGTACCACTAGAGAGGTCACGGATGTCCATGTTTCCACCTACCCGGCGAGGTGGAACGATACTGTGCGTACCCGTTTCTGACGGAGCAACTCCTATTGTGCCACAAAATGGTTTAAGTGGAACCCGGCCACCAGGGTCGTATGCACAAGGGGTAAGTTGCTCTTTGTTGTATTTCCAAATAGTTAAGGCAGGATCTGGAAATTGTTCAGCTAAGAGCCCAAATCCTGGAATAATAGCTGTCCAACCCCAGCCGGATGGAGAGAAAGACTCGATAGTGACTTTGAGTGTATCACCCGGTTTGGCCCCGTCGATCAACACAGGACCTGTAACCGGATTTACCTTCTCAAAATCCAGTGCTGCCACATCAGCAACACTGGAATTAACGTTGAGCTGGCCACCTGAAGCGTCGATAGTCCCAAATTCGACTGAATCTCCAGGAGCAACAGTCATTACAGGTAGAAATGCATTGTCCCACCCAAAATGATGATGTTTTGAATGTATCGTGTGTTTACTGGACATCCTTGGCATACACGAACTCGTAATGAACTGGTATATGAATGGGATCTGCGAAGAATATGTCCTTCCCACCAACACGTGCAGAGTGCATTGCAAAACGCACCTCGTTCATTACCGGCACCCACGGCGCATCTTCCATAATGTCGATGAAAATCTGACGCCATACATCTATACGCTCCTCTGCCTGATCAGTTCGGGCCATTCCGTCCGCTGCAGAAGCACGTTTTTCGATCGATTTGTTACAGTATTTTGCCCAGTTCCAGCCTCCAGCAACTGCACCACCACATCCCAAAATTGGTCCGTAAAAATTGGAAGGATCCGGGTAGTCTGCAATCCAAGCCATACCACCCGACCAAAGCATCGGAGCCGTTCCGTCACCACCAGAAGCAATAACTGTTGCCTGTGCAAGGGACTTCACAGCTGCCTTGATCCCAATTGCGGCAAGATCTTGTTGCATCGACTGTGCAATCCGAGGGTTTGGATCCGTGTTCATCACGTACAACTCTGTTTCAAAGCCATTCGGATACCCCGCATCAACGAGGAGCTGTTTCGCCCCGTCCGGGTCATATTGATAACCCTTGTAATTGGGATCATATCCAGGCATCGCCGGTGGCAGAGGTTGGTTGGCTACAACGCCTCTATTGTTCACGATACGGAGAACCCGATCTTTATTAATTGCCATGTTGACCGCCTGACGGACCAGCTTATTATTAAACGGAGGTTTAGTAACGTTTAGCGTGATGTAGCCAGTGTGCAGTAGATCGCCTTCTATGATCAACCCCTTGTTGTTTGGGTCGTTTTTCTCTTTAAGGAAGTTAGCCGAAGGTATAGGGTCACCCAAGACATCAACTTCTCCCCGCTTTAGTCGCATGAGAGCCACCTGCGGCTCTTGACCAACCTCAAAGATAATTTTGTTTAGGTACGGAGAGCCTTCACGGAAATAATCCTTATTGCGTTCAAAAACGACTCGTTGACCCAAAGTCCACTCTGTCATTTTGTATGCCCCTGTTCCTACAGGGTTGCGACCGAAATCCTGCCCATACTTTTCGACCTCCTCTCTCGGCACTGCAAATGAAAAATTTATCGCCACTATCTGCAGGAAGGTGGCATCGGGCTTTGACAGCGTAATAACAACCGTATAAGGATCAGGATTTGAAATGCCAGAAAGCTCCTTTGCTGCACCAGAAACCATGTCACTATACCCATTTATTTGCCAAAAGAACCCTTGGCCGGGGCTTTGAGTTGCAGGATTTACGGCTCGCTCAATCGAGTACTTAATGTCTGCTGAAGTGAGATCACGACCGTTGTGGAATTTAACTCCTTTACGTAGCTTAAATGTGTATTTGAGGCCATTGGGAGACACATCGTAACTTTCTGCCAAGTCAGGAATGAGTTCGGTGGTTCCCGGCTTGTAGTCCATCAAGCCATCGAAAAGGCTTTTGATCATAGACCAGTTTTGCCAGTCATACCCAATCTGAGGATCCAAAGTTGAAATATCATCCTTGTAGGTGACGATCATCTGGCCACCTTGTTTAGGACCAGCGTGGGCTATGGCAAAGAAAAGTACGATGGAAATGACAGCACATATCGCTTGGCGAAAATAAGTCTTCATGTTATCCTCCTTATAAGGTTAGAAAATGATTTTTCAGGGAGTGTTAATCAGCTACTCTCTCACATATGGAATGACAGTTTGCTGGACAGGCTGGAATTGTATGCTACAAAAAAAAGAATGTCAATTAAAAAATTAATTATTTTGAAAAATTTTTAAATCAAGCTATTTAAAGTTATTTTTTTATGGTGATAAACTTCGCATCATAAGTCATACAACTAACTCTTGAGCTTGAGACTGGAGCGTCAGTTTCTAAAAAGTTATATGGATAAATTGATTCTGAATGCAGACAAA
>DJMH01000054.1:4894-5593 GCA_002435305.1 Dehalococcoidia bacterium UBA6495 | reverse complement strand
GATCAGAATCAGGTCGATGCAGAAGTCCAGGACCTGTTAGCAAACGCAGAAGCCGATAGAGACAATGCTCTGGCAGCCTTAGATGCTGAATTCACGGTCACTGACGCCAACACGGGCACAAGTGACTCTGAGGGTAGGGCACAAGAGATACGCAATGAAATAGAGAATATCGAAAACTATATTAGCGAACTTCACAACAATAAGGACCAGGGTAGAAATGCCAAAGAACAAATGGTCCAAGAAGTCAGAGGTGAGATTCGTGAAATAGAAGAGCAGATGGAAGGCATGCATGATTTCATGCGAGGACTGGAAGACCAGCAAAGGCCTCTACATGAGAAGAGGATGGCGCTTGATAAAGAGAGAATGGTGCTCGAACAAAAACAGAGAGAGATCGAAGATCAGCGCGGACCATGGGAAGAGGAAAGACACCGTTATGAAGAGGATTTATGGGATGGGTTTGAGAAATGGCAACGAACTCGACAGCGTGAGATAGAGGACCAGCAAGAGCAGATGTGGGAGTTGGTTCGGGTCGATATGGATCAGAAGAGAGACGACACAGAAAGAGGGATGAAGCAGATGTGGAAAGATTTTGAAAACGAATCCAGGGGCTCTCACAAAAATGTTGACGTTGAATTTAAAGACAAGCTAAAAGCTATAGACCAGGAGCGACGGGAACTTGAAGACAGTCGGAACAACCTA
>DJMH01000054.1:0-4488 GCA_002435305.1 Dehalococcoidia bacterium UBA6495 | reverse complement strand
GAGCGAATGGCCCCAATTGAAGAGGAAATCGGTGCTCTAGATCAGGAGATTGGTGACAAGTTTGCTTCCATTGAGGGCTTGTACCAGCAACAAGAGGATCTTGCCGGGCAACTTGAAGATTTAGAAGCGCAAGTCAGGGAATTGGACCAGGAAGCTGAGTTCGGATTACTCAGTGTGATAAGCGGCGCTATAGACAACGCCGAGAAATTGGAGCAAAATCCAGCCTCAATGGCTGGAGCGGCAGGAGTATCACTCACTGACTTCTTACCTGCACCACCGTCAAGAGGAGAATAAGAATCGTCTAGTACTTACCTTCATAAGGTATTAGTTAAATCCTCATAATTGTGGGGTATTGAAAAAGGGTTGTCACCGACCAAAGATCGGTGACAACCCTTTTTCATATATAAGCATTGCGTGCCAATATCTAATGGGAAATCGGTAGATGAAATACCTTCTTATTCTTTTGCTCATAGCTGGTCTGGCCTGTTCAGATACAGAATCCTTTGATAGCTCTTCGTTACCAGCCCCGGTACAGAGTGAATCGACCGAGAAGTCATCAATGGTGAAAATAACCAGGGTGATCGATGGCGACACGATGGACGTTCGATTCAAAGACGGCTCTACTGACAGGGTCAGATTGCTTGGAGTGGATACCCCTGAAACAAATGCACCGAACAAGCCCAATGAATATGGAGACATCACCGACCTTAAATGCTTAACCAGATGGGGTGATAAATCCGATGACTATGCAAGGTCTGTCCTTAATGGAAAGGAAGTTAAGCTGGTGTTTGATGAAGCTGCGGGTCAAAGAGGTTACTATGGAAGACTACTTGCCTATATCGAGATAGACGGCTACGACTTCAATGAATCCCTGATTTCAAGAGGCTATGCCAGGGTATATGAGGAAGGCACGAGCAGCAGGGAGAAAAGGTACCTTTCACAGCAAGCCAGAGTTATATCCGAAAATGTAGGCCTTTGGGGAGATTGTTACTAGTAAAGTGTTTGAGATTGCTACGTGACATCCCTTCGTGCCTAATCCACTTATCTACCCCAAACAGTACTATTTCTATTCGCACCGTGTGTTAGTGAGAATCACATACCTATCATCCCCACCCCCGTTTAGTGGTATATCACTTAAAATGGACTTTTCTAAGTTGTAAATAAAATGGAGCATTTAAAGTGCAGGACTATAAGGATTCGAATCTGAAATTTTGGGATTCCATTGTTGAAGACCATGTGCGATCAGATTTCTATGATGTTTCAGGTTTTCTCCAAGGTAAAACAACCCTTGACTCTGTGGAGATAAATCAGGTGGGAGATGTTAGTGGCCTAACCTTCTTGCATCTGCAATGCCATTTTGGACTTTCTACTCTAGATTGGGTGAGATTAGGTGCAATTGCTACGGGAGTTGATTTTTCTCCTACCGCAATTGCGATGGCAAGGAAACTGTCGAAAGATTCGGGGCTTCATGCGAGATTCGTAGAATCAAACGTATACAATATTTCAAGCAGTTTAGACGAAAAATTTGACATAGTGTTTACTTCCTATGGCGTACTTTGTTGGCTTCCTGATCTTACGAAATGGGCAGAGCAAATCGCACACTGCATGAAAACCGAAGGGAGATTTTATCTCGTGGAATATCATCCCCTTATGATGGCTCTTGACTCCGGTTCAGAAAAGGATGTAGTGCTCAAAAATTCCTATTTTAATGAGGGTGTTGAAATTTTCGAGAATGAAGGGTCTTATGCTACTTCAGAGAGCTCCACCAAAGAGTCCACTTATGAATGGAGCCACTCTCTAGGTGAAGTCATAACAGCACTAATTGACGCAGGTCTTAATATAGATAATTTTGCTGAGTATCCGTATGCCACAGACGGCGGATTTGTCGGTTACCTACGAAGAGATGAAGATGGGAAATGGAGAGTTCCAGATCATAAATGGGGCGTCCCATTAGTTTATTCTCTATCTGCTTCTAAGAAATAGTCCGAGCCACTACAGACGAATATAAAGATGCCGCCTAACCCCAACCGGCCTCTCACCTTCTACTGGGGTGAAAGGTCAGGGAATAAGCTATCTATAACTGGCCACCACTTTTCAGTTCGGAACCAAGGATAACTGCTTATTTTGCCGCTCTAGTAGAGAGCACTCGAGAAATTCTTTACTCTCACGAGAGATATCGAGTTGACTGGCTTGTCAGGCAAATACCAGCAGCCGTAAAGCTTCCACGATACCGCACCCAAAATATCGCAAGTTGTTCATCTTGATATCTAGTTGAAATTGCAATATTGTTATAGCAACGTAAAAATAAAAATATTAGAAAAAAATTAAAAAACAGCAACATAAAAGCAATTAATGGCAACATTTAATTCAAAAGGAGCAAGCAACTGGGAAGCAGGTAAGCGAGGGTTTCAATCTGCCTTAAACAGTTGCCAACAGATCGGGCTCTTACTTATCTGGTCTCAGAATCGGTGGAAGAACTCTATCGGGCGTGAATTTTTGGAAAGTAGATATAGGATTACCTTGCCTGTTAGGACATTGACTGCATATAAGAGTCGATTTAAGGCGTTTTGGGATAACAGGACCGGAAGCGCTGATGAGCCAGCTGATTGGTCTGATTTCACCGCTTTGCTTTTTAACGGTGTTCCTGAGCGTCACCTGGGTTCTTTACACTCAATGTGGAGAAACATTCAGAAAATATGTTTGGATGTTGGTGTCACACCTATCAATCCGACGTATAGAGCCTTGAAATGGTGGTCATATGTGTCTGAGTATCACGGTAAAAGCATTGTTGCGCCTTCGGATTTGCAGATAGTGGGAGACCAATACATGGTGAGAGAAGTTTCTGCGGAGATGGCAGGCTCTGTTCTCCACAAGGAAGATATTGATATGTGGCTCACGTACGAGCCTTGGCGTAGCCAGGTTGATATGAGGCGATATTTATCCCTGGTGGTTGAAAGGAGGATCATTCCTATTGACTGGGTTAGAAATGGGTGGGGGCTGGAGATAGCAGACGCTGTGGAAAGGACTGATCAATACCCTAAGGATTACGGTCTATCTGTTTTAAATTGGCTTTTAGCGACTTCACCGGAACCTTATCTTCTTCCATCCCAGATAATTGAGAGATATTCAATATTCGCCAGACCTTAAATATCATTAAAAACAAATGCTAAGGAAATAGCGTTTATCGCACCGCTTGTTTAGGGCTGGTGATTCTTAGAGTGAAATACCCGAGCATGCCAGATGCTAGAGAACCTGTTATAACTCCCAAACGGACTAAAGTTTGCAATTTGTCATCGTCGAAGGCTAATTCTCCGATGAATAAACTCATAGTAAATCCTATACCAGCGAGAAGGGCTAGCCCGTAATACTGACTCCATCGAATCCCCGTAGGAAGCGAACAGAGCTTGAATACAACGCCGATATATGTAAACAACATGACTCCGATTTGCTTTCCAAAAAGCAGGCCAACTCCCACTCCTAAAGTAAGTGGTTCAGTGAAGAAGTCAGTAGAGAGGCCTTTCAAAGAGACACCGGCGTTGGCTAACGCAAATACAGGTAGTATTAAAAACGCAACCCAAAGATGAAGGCCGTGTTCCAGACGATATAGGGGGGCGGGTTCTGTGACATTATTTGATTTTTGGGGGGTGAATATCGCAACGATAACTCCCGCTAAGGTGGCGTGAAGGCCAGACTTTAAGACACATACCCAAAGCAGTGTTCCTACAACCATGTAAGGTGACAACTCAGAAATCTTTCTTTTATTGAGAGCAAAAAGAGCCAGGATACATAGGAAGGCTCCACCCAATGGAAATATCGATAGGGTCTCAGTGTAAAAAATCGCAATTATTACTATTGCTGCCAAGTCATCGATGATTGCGATGGCTACCAAGGTCAATTTCAAAGATTCAGGCACCCTGCTACCTAAAAGTGCCAAAACTCCAAGAGCAAATGCGATGTCGGTGGCTGCAGGAATTGCCCAACCTTGCATTGTCGTCGAATTTCCCCAGTTTAGAGTTAGATAAATGAAGGCAGGAAATAATAGTCCTCCCAGTGCAGCAATTGCAGGCAGGCTTATCTGAGATCTGCTTGATAACTGTCCGTCTAGAACTTCCCGTTTTATTTCCAAACTTACTAAAAGGAAAAAAATTGCCATCAAGCCATCATTAATCCAATGATGGAGATTTTTATCAATGGAAAAACTTCCAATTTGAATAATTACAGGTGCGTTTAAGGTGTCGTGATAATAGTGCTCGAGAGGGGAGTTGCTGATGAATATAGCAACTGCTGCAGCTATGACTAAAAGTATGCCTCCAGCAGACTCTAGTAAAAAAAATTCTCGAAGCATTTTTACAGGCATAATATTCTCCGGAAAAATATTACTCTCAATGAAGCTAAAGCGAAACATGAATATAGCAATATATATAGAAAGTATTCATCGCTTCATTAATTACGAACCTGCAAACCACCTGTAACCCACCTTGTAAATAC
>DJMH01000049.1 GCA_002435305.1 Dehalococcoidia bacterium UBA6495 | reverse complement strand
CTTCTAATTCCTTGCCTACCTGCACAGCTTCATCGAAAGTGTAATTCACCAAGGCTGCGTCGTGCATCAAACCGATACTGTCCCCAAATACTTTTCTAAATTCTCTGAACGCTTCTATATTTTTCTGGGCACCGAATGGGAGATGATCTTTTAGTATGGTGAATCCGGCTTTGATTCCTGCCTCTCCATCAAGGATCAGTTCGTCGGGGGTGACTCCGGTAGTGTTGTAATAGGCTTGTATTTTGCCCTTTGCCCCGCCAAGTAGTTCAGATACCGGTAGATTTTTGACCTTTCCTTCGATGTCCCAAAGGCAATTGTCGAAACCACCATACCAACCAGGCTCAAAGAAGCGACTTACGGCCTTCAGTTTGGACAGTAATAGATCCCGTTCTAACGGGTCTTCCCCTATTACGAGTTCCCTCAGTTGGGCTATCTGCCTCCAGGTAAGTTCGGTATATCGCCAATCCCCCACAGTACAAATTCCATGGATACCCTCGTCAGTCATGACCTGCATAACCTGTACCGGAACCGATCCACCTTTGGGAAAAGCTTGTTGCCACCTGAGTTCAGATGGATTTCCCACTGGCACAACCTGTGTGACGATAGGATACATGGGTAGCTCAAAGACAGATATTTCGACCGAGGTTATTTCCATAAATAAATCATATATGAAACCCTAAACACAATGGAGTCGATTGAGCTATTGGATGTTTATGTCACCCAAACCCTTAGAAATTAACCTGTCTCAAATTGATCATTCAGGGTGAGGCCTTCGTCGAAATCTACGTCTAAGGAATGTATGAGCCGTGAAAGCATTGAATAATATCCAACAGTGACTAGAAAATCTATTGTCACTTCGGGCCCGAGTAGATGCTCAAGCGCCTGGTAGGTGCGGGAAGTGAGGGTACCGTTTTTAACTAATTCTTTGGCTGACTGGATAAATATTCCTTCCTTTGCTGGTAATCCCATAGGACCTTTGCCAGATAGAATGGAATCAATCACTTCATCTCTTACTCCAACTTCCCTTGCTATCGGTTCGTGTTGCGCCCATTCGTACCCGTTGTTCATTTCGTTGGCAGTTGTGAGAATGGCGGTTTCTCTGATTATAGGGTCCAGTTTGGAGTTATACCGAATGTATTCTCCTACTGTGGTCACAGCTTTGGTGGCTTCAGGATTGTTCAGAAGAGCGGAAAATACGTTTGCCACGTGCCCTCTTGTTTTGGCTATGTTGTCATAAATATCTTGCTGTGATTCTGGTAAATCAGCTCTTTTAATATAGGGAACTCGGGCCATTTTTCTACCCCTTGCTGAGAGAACTAGTACAGTGGTCAGATGAAATGGTGGGCCTGCCTGGACTCGAACCAGGGACCTCAGTCTTATCAGGACTGCGCTCTAACCGCCTGAGCTACAGGCCCATTTCTTAGAATTTAGCTACGTATTAGGTGTTCTCGTTACCCTAAAACCTCGGTAGCTAATTTCGGTATCAGCTTGGTATTATACATTCACATCTTATCCAACTGTAGGAGGGTTGAAAGTTTTTTTGGCTAATCAATGTAAGTTTTGGGATTGTTTTGAAAAAATATCCCCAGTTCATACGTTTTGTGGGGATCATTTTGAGTGGGCTCAAGCCGGCGATATTGATGATTGTCCTCTGTGCGACAGAGGCAAGTTTTCGAAATACCCTTTATGTACTGATTGTGAAACCAATTCTTCAGATTCCATAAAAACAGACAATACCAAATTAGCCACGATACACTTACTTTCGGTTGTGAATGATTTAATGACAATGGTCAATTCAGACACAGCCGGTTGGCCTGACGAAAAACTAAGACAATTAGATCGCCTTGAACACGCAGCGAATATGGTCCGCAAGGAACTGCAATCTGGATAGGTTGTTTTAGCCGGCGTTGTTTGGGTTGTACCCCTCCACAATTTCCACCCAAGGTTATCGCTTTTTAGCATTCAGGATCGTAATTATTACTCATACTCAAAAGTATTTCGACAGAATCGGAAAAGTTCCAAAAGAAAAAATTACACGTCTAGTTTCACTACAATCGCTGCATTTGCCATTAAAGTAAAATCGCCGGAGCCTTCACGTCCTTCTATCTCCAGCCCCCCTTGAACTACTGTAAGCCTTCCCTTGCCGTGCGGTAGAACTGAAAGCACAGTTTCTTCGTCCACTTCATCTGGTCTCGTAATTCCAACCGTTACGTCAACTATCATGTTTTTTGAAGTGTCCGGCCCAAATACCCCTAAAAACATAAGGCTACTTTGGTGGACAGCATTCCATACTGCTCTTCTGGCTGCTTCAGTAGCATTTTGGCCATGAAGATCAATTCCTGTACCCATTTCTAATACTGCAGGTGTTAAAGCCATTTCGTTCTCCTAATTAAAAAATCATATTTCTTGAGACATCATAATAGTGTTGTTACAATCCTGCTACAAAAAAAGGTTTCTGTTGCGGCAGTAGCTCAGGGGTAGAGCATTTGCTTCCCAAGCAAAGGGTCGAGGGTTCGAATCCCTTCTGCCGCTCCAAACCCTTTTTACCTGAAATTTCCAAAACTAGAATAATCGTGTGACAGGGCCGTTTATGAGTAACTTGAGGATTAAAGACGTTCGCACCATATTTACTGAGCCCGACAATATTCGTCTAGTGATAGTAAAAATTGAGACAAACGAACCAGAACTTTACGGGGTGGGGTGCGCTACTTTTACTCAAAGGCCGACTGCGGTACTTGCAGCTGTTGAGGACTACTTAAAACCATTTTTGATAGGCAAAGATCCGGCAGATATAGAAGATATATGGCAATCTTCCTACGTTTCATCGTATTGGCGAAATGGACCAGTGTTAAACAACGCTTTGAGTGGGGTAGACCAGGCGTTATGGGATATCAAGGGTAAATTGGCTGGAATGCCTGTTTACGACTTGCTGGGAGGTAAGGCTAGGAGCTCAGCTGCAGTTTATGTTCATGCCAATGGTAGTGAATATCAAGAAGTTGAAGACGATGCGCGAATGTTTATGGAGCAGGGGTTTCATCACATTCGTGTCCAGGTCACTACACCAGGTTATGTCACCTATGGTAACAAAAATTCCTCCGGTAAAGTGGCTTCAAAAGAACACGGCCCAAGATTGGGAACTGATAGGGTATTTAAACCAATACCCGGAAAATTGCATGCCCATCCCGGAGGAATATTCGAACCGGGTCCTTACATGAAGTCAGCCTTAGGCCTCTTTGACCATATCCGAACCAACATAGGTTGGGACATTGAAATACTCCATGATGTTCACGAGCGTATCCCTCCCATACAGGGGGTTGGGTTTGCTAAGGAAGTTGAGCAGTACAAACTTTTTTTCCTGGAAGATCTATTTTCACCTGAAGATAACGATTACTTCAGAATGGTAAGGCAGCAAACCAGCACTCCAATAGCAATGGGGGAACTTTACAACAATCCTCATGAAGTCATCCCCATGGTGAAAGACCGACTTCTCGATTTTTTGCGGATCCACATATCACAGATAGGAGGTATTACCCCTGCAAGGAAATTAGCAGCTTTGTGTGAAGCTTTTAATGTGCGTACCGCTTGGCATGGTCCAGGTGATACTTCTCCGGTGGGTCATGCCGCTAATCTTATGCTGGATCTAAATTCCATTAATTTCGGGATTCAAGAATACGCAATATTTGGTGACAACACCAAGGAGGTGTTTCCCGGATGTCCAGAGGTGAAGGACGGATATATGTGGCCTAACGAATTTCCTGGTCTAGGTATTGATATTAATGAGGAGCTTGCGGCAAAATTCCCCTTTAAGGATAGAGCTTATGGTGGTGCTTGGGATACGGTACGTAGGGCGGATGGGAGTGTCGTTAAACCTTAATCTTGGTAATGTAGCAAAAACCACCGGGTTTTAATCGAAAAGGGAAACTTAAGATGGATTTAAAAATAGATTTTAATTGTGACATGGGTGAGAGTTTTGGCATGTATAAAATGGGATTTGATGAAGAGGTGATAAAACACATTTCTTCGGCCAATATCGCCTGTGGATTTCATGCAGGAGATCCAATGTGGATGCGCAAAACCGTCGAATTAGCAGAATCACATGGAGTAGGGGTAGGCGCACACCCCAGTTACCCTGATCTTAATGGGTTTGGTAGAAGAAATATGAATGCCACCCCTGAAGAAGTGCGCAACGATGTGGTATATCAAGCTGGAGCTTTAAAAGCGTTCACAACAGGCCGGAATTTGCAGCATGTAAAACCCCATGGAGCTATGTACAACCAGGCTGTTGGTGATGCTGATTTAGGGAAATCGATATGTGAAGCAGTACTGGAGGTGGATTCCGGTATTATTTTACTAGCCTTGGCGGGATCAAAATGGATAGAGGTTGCAAAAAATATCGGAATGCGAGTTGCCAGGGAAGTCTTTGCAGATAGAGCTGTGCATAGCGATGGTACTTTGGTATCCAGATCTCAACAAGGATCTGTCATTCATGATCTTAATGAGGTGGTTGAAAGAAGCCTACAGATGGTCACCGAAGGTAAAATTGTGTCGGTGGAAGGCGATATAGTTGAAGTTCAGGCAGATTCAATATGCCTTCACGGCGATACCCCTGGAGCAGTTGACATGGCCAAAACACTGAAGGAACAATTCATGGCGAATGGGGTCAAGATTACCCCACTAGCAGATATTGTTTGAGGGACATGCATGGATGAAGTAACGATAAATAGCTCTCCCGTCTTTGCGCCTATGGGTGACTCCGCTTTGATGGTGGTGGCAGGCAATAATATCTCGGTTGAAGTCAACGAAAAAGTTCATAAAATGATTTCTCTCATTAAAGGACAGGATTGGCCCGGCATAAAAGAAATTGTGCCGACATATAGTTCATTTGTGATTCATTTCGACCCATTGATATTTTCGTTTGACGGTCTGACTGAATGTGTAGCTGGTCTTTGGGATTGCAACGAAACTTCAGCACAGATCAAAACCAAGACAGTTTTGATTCCTACTCTATATGGATCAGATTATGGTCTTGACCTGGAGTCAGTATCTAAATTGACAAATTTGTCAGTGGAAGAGGTCATTAGCATTCATTCCGAAACTGAATATCTAGTCTACGCTTTAGGGTTTAGCCCGGGATTTCCGTACTTGGGAGGCTTAGACCCGAGAATTCATTGCCCGAGACTAGAGACTCCCAGAATAAGTGTGCCTAAGGGTTCTGTGGCTATTGCGGATGCTCAAACCGGTGTATATCCAGTTTCGAGCCCAGGAGGATGGAGACTGATAGGCCAGACCCCAGTTACGATGTTTGACCCGAATCGATCCCATCCCTCAATAGTGACCCCTGGGGACTACATACGTTTTGTACCCATCGATTCTAAGGCCGAATTTGAGGAAATATTCGAAATGTCTGCGAATGGTGGCTATGAGGTTCAAGTTCAGTGATAGAGATTTTAAAAGCCGGTACTTTAACTACGATTCAAGATTCTGGTCGCACGGGCTACCAAGAGTTAGGTGTTCCTGAAACAGGAGCTATGGACAAATTTTCATTTCGCTGTGCCAATTTACTGATAGGCAACCATGAAAATGCTCCAGCGATGGAGGCGGTCTTATTCGGCCCGGAGGTTAAATTTTCTGATGATTCTTTTATCGCCATAACAGGCGGGGACCTTTCTCCAACTATAGATGGTACTAAGGTGAATTTGTGGGAAACGTTACCAGTCAGTGCAGGGTCAATACTTTCTTTTACCGGACCAACAGGTAACGGAATACGGTCTTACATATCGATTTCAGGGGGATTTTCAGGAGATAAAATTCGATCAGTGATGGGTAGTTATTCTACTTACCTTCCTGGGGGATTTGGTGGCAACGAAGGTAGGGCACTCAATGAGGGAGATGTTCTTCATACTGGCATGGCTGAGAAAAAATTTGAAGGAGGATTGTTTTTGGAAAACCCTCCTCATTTTGGGGATGATGAGACGCTTAGGATCATACCTGGTCCGCAAGATGGTATGTTTGCTCCCGCAACCCTTCAAACTCTGATTTCTAGCTCCTATGAAATTACTCCCAATTCAGATCGGATGGGTTGTAGGTTGGATGGACCGATCTTGGAACATTTGGATGGCCCTGATGTCATATCTGACGGCACTGCATTTGGAGTCATCCAAGTTCCAGGTGATGGGAAGCCCATTATTTTACTTTCTGATAGGGGTACTACTGGTGGATACACCAAGATAGCTACTGTTATTTCTGCTGACAGAAGTAAATTAGCCCAGCTAGCACCGGGAGAGAGCGTTAATTTCGAAGTGGTTAATCAGGAAAAAGCCGTTAATTTATTGAAGGAACAAGAGAGGTTACTCTCTTCATTATCAGCATATGGGGGAGTTCCCTTAAATATTAAAGTGAATGGTGTTTCAGTGGATATAGTTGACGATGATAATCAGCTCGCAATAGGAATTAATATGGAACACTCAACTTACAAAACAGTGGTGTCTGACGGTCACAAAGACCATCAAATAGAACTGGAAATATCTGAATGAAATTGTGAGGTAAGCACATGGGTAAAAAAATGGCAGTGGTAGGAGCAGGAGCGGCGGGAAGTTATATCGGAGCCTTTCTGACGAGAGAAGGACACGATCTCGTTCTCATCGACATGTGGGGAGAACATGTCGAAAAAATGAATGCCGACGGGATCGAAGTTTCAGGCTCTCAAGGTCCGTTCAATGTTCCCGTTCGGGCCCATCATTTTTCCGACGCCTCCCAACTCAAAGATAAATATGACATCATATTTTTTGCTATGAAGTCGTATGACACTGTGTGGGCTGCCCATTTTGCGAAAAACCTGTTGGCCAGTAATGGTGTGCTTGTGAGTAACCAGAACTGTATGAATGACTTAACCCTAGCTTCAATAGTAGGCTTTGACAGGGAAATTGGTTGCGTTATGTCGGGTATAACAGTAGGGCTTTGGGAAGCAGGCCATGTAAATCGAGGTGGCCAGCCAGGTAGAGACCGTGGGCACGATGTTTTTAGGGTCGGGGAGTTATATGGCAGGATTACCCCGAGAGCAGAGGAGATTGCGGGACTTTTGTCTTGTATTGATGGCTCAAAGGCTACCTCAAATATATGGGGTGAGAGGTGGTCAAAACTTACTACAAATGCATCCTCAAATCCGATAACTGCCATGACCGGACTTGGCTCAAATGGTGCAGCAGAACTTCCGGAAGCGAGAAGATTGCAAATCGAAATTTCAAAGGAATCTTGTAGAGTTGCCTTAGCTCAAAACTTCGATGTTGAACCAATAAAAGGTATTACTGCAGATGTTTGGTCACGTGCGAATGAAGGCGATATTTATGAAGAACTAGATGAAAAATTCTTACCAACTCCAGGAGCAAATGATTGGAAATCTTCTATGTCACAAGACGTAACCAAAGGCCGGAAGACTGAAGTTACCTTGATGAATGGTTATATTTCAGAACAAGGTGTCTTGGCTGGGATACCGACGCCAGTTAACACCGCGATCACCTCTGTAGTAGATGAAATTGACCAAGGCACCAGGCAAGCAAATGTGGTAAACATTAAAGAGGTTTTAACTAGAGCGGGAATTACATAATCAAGCATGTTTGAAATTCTTCATGAGTTGTCGAATTGGATCAAAGAATTTGCCGAAACAGATTGGGCAATTCTAATACTGTTTGTAACAGCCTTCTTGGAATCCACTATTTCCCCGATTCCTCCTGATCCATTACTGATTCCTATGGGTATAATCAATCCCAGTTCAGCCATATGGCTTGGTGCGCTGTGCACATTGGCTTCAGTGTTGGGAGCTGTTCTGGGACACCGGCTTGGATCCCAATTTGGGAGACCACTACTTCGTAAGTTTGTCTCCGAAACTAGGATTCAATCAGGAGAATCGCTGTTTGACAAATATGGTATTTGGGCTGTGTTGGTGGCCGCTGTCACACCGATACCTTATAAAGTGTTCACTATATTGGCCGGTGTACTGAAACTAGATATGAAACGGTTTCTCATTGCATCTATTATTGGACGCGGGATGAGATTTCTTAGCCTGGGGGTTGTTATATTTCTGTTTGGGGAAGATGTCCAGCATTTTGTTGAAGAACAATTTGAAACTCTTACTTTGTTAGCAGGCGTCGGTGTTGTGGCCTCCGTTCTTTTTGTGGTGATACTTGCTAAATGGAAAACTAAAAGGCGTTCTAGCAGAAAACAATCAGATGGGTAGGAAGTCACAGTTCCATACGGGATTGAAGCCTGCTCGAAGATGGCTGATTAAATTCATATCCTAAATGCTCATACGCCCTTCTAGTGGCTACTCTTCCCCTTTGTGTCCGATCTAGGAATCCCATTTGAATCAAATATGGTTCGTACACATCCTCAATAGTTTCTGACTCTTCATTAATTGAGGCAGCTATTGTGTCTATACCGACCGGCCCTCCGTCAAATTTTTCAATAATGCATTTAACTACGTTTACGTCCACCCCGTCGAGGCCTAGATCATCTATTTTTAAATCAGTTAAAGCTTTGAGTGCTACATCTTGGGTTATTATGTTGTCAGCCACCACTTGGGCGTAATCCCTCACTCGTCTTAACAACCTGTTTGCGACTCTTGGGGTTCCTCGCGCCCGTTTCGCAATTTCATGAAGACCGTCTGGGCTGTACGCTACATCAAGAATTCTTGCTGATCGAAGAAGAATCTGTTCCATGTCCTGCACTGTATAAAAACCTAGTCGATGAATCGAACCGAACCTATCCCTAAGTGGTGAACTAATCATTCCATAACGGGTTGTTGCGCCAATTAGAGTAAAAGGTTTTAGAGAGAGATTCATGCTTCTCGCCTTGAGTCCTTTGTCTATAACCCAAGTCACAAAAAAATCTTCCATTGCCGGATACAAAACTTCCTCAACTACTCGACTCAAACGGTGTATTTCATCTATAAAAAGGACATCATCTTGCTGGAGTTGACTTAATATTGCTACCATGTCGCCAGCTCGTTCTATGGCTGGCCCAGATGTGGTCTTTATTCTAACTTCCATCTCCGTAGCTACGATATTTGATAGGGTCGTTTTCCCGAGTCCAGGAGGGCCATAAAACAGAAGGTGGTCTAATGGTTCACCTCTTTGTTTAGCTGCCGTTATTGATATCGAAAGTGTGTTTTTTATACCATCCTGACCCACATAAGAAGATAAATTCTTGGGGCGTAAATTTGTATCAAGGTTATGATCCTCTTCGTGAGTACTGCCAGAAACGAGTCTATCGTCCACGTGTTTGATAGTCCTTTGTTAAAGTTTCTATCTTGCCAGATTCTGGGTTTGATATAAACTCAGTGTCAATTAAAACTTAAAGCGGTTACAACATTACACCGTACTGATCAGTTTGACACGTTTTTTTATAACCCAATAAACTCGCAATGGAAATATTATCAAATTGAGTTGGAGAATTTGTTTTATGGCAAAAAGAACATTAGAGGAATGGGAAGAGACTACACTGAATCCTTTAAAAGAGAGATTCGGTGAAAGAAGGGATTCCTTTGAAACGACGTCGGGGATACCGATAAACACCATCTATTCCGAACGAACCAAACCAGGGCCCACTGAATTTACAGATGAATACCCAGGGGAATACCCTTTTACCCGCGGCGTTCAGGCAAACATGTACAGGGGCCGCCTCTGGACTATGAGGCAATACGCGGGGCTAGCTTCTCCGGAGGAGTCGAATCGAAGGTACCGATACCTACTGGATCAAGGCCAGACGGGATTAAGTGTAGCGTTCGATTTACCAACTCAAACGGGATATGACTCAGATCACCCAATGGCAACAGGCGAGGTAGGACGTACCGGCGTACCGATATCTAGTCTGGCCGATATGGAAATTTTGTTTGATAAGATTCCCTTGGATAAAGTAAGTACATCTATGACTATAAATGCCACCGCTTCGGTCCTTCTGGCTTTGTATATTGCAGTAGCCAAGAAACAAGGAGTAATGCCAGAGGCGTTGAGTGGAACTATACAAAACGATATTCTTAAAGAATATATAGCCAGGGGAACTTATATTTATCCCCCCGAGCCATCAATGCGTCTGATAACTGATGTCTTCCAGTTTTGCAGTAATAACGTTCCGAAATGGAACACTATAAGTATCAGTGGTTATCATATGAGCGAGGCCGGAGCCAACGCAGTGCAAGAATTAGCCTTTACTTTTTCAAATGCTATCGCTTACGTTGAAGCGGCTATATCCTCGGGCTTGGACGTTGATGCTTTTGCAGGACGTCTGTCATTTTTCTTTGTTGCCCAAAGCAATCTGTTTGAGGAAGTCGCCAAATACCGAGCAGCCAGAAGGATGTGGGCCAAAATAATGAGAGAAAGGTTCAATGCCAAGAATGATCGCTCCTGTATGATGCGCTTTCACACCCAGACAGCAGGGGTGACCTTGACTGCCCAGCAGCCCGATAACAACGTAATAAGAACGACAATCCAAGCCTTGGCGGCTGTATTAGGGGGGACACAGTCACTGCATGTAAATTCCAAGGATGAAGCATTAGCCTTACCTACAGAAGAATCAGTTCAAATATCTCTCAGGACCCAACAAATACTGGCCCACGAAAGCGGAGTGTCTGAATCAGTGGACCCACTGGCAGGCTCCTATTATGTCGAACATCTTACTGATGAATTGGAATCCCAGGCATTTAAGTATATTGAATCTATGGATGGGATGGGGGGAGCTGTAGAGGCAATCAGGGAAGGATTTCAGATACAAGAAATTCATAACAGCGCCTACCAACACCAAAAAGAGGTAGAAAGCCTAGATAGAGTGGTGGTCGGGGTTAATCAATATCAGTCACCGACTCCCCCGATTGAAAAATTGCAAACAATATCCCCTAGTGAAACTCAAAATCAGCTGGCAAGATTGGCAAAAATGAAATCTGAACGAAACGATAAAGAGGTACACGAATCCTTAGAAAATTTGCGGGTCGCAACCAGAGGTGGATCAAATACAATGCCAGCATTAATAAAGTGCGTGGAATCATATGCCACGGTGGGAGAAATATCAGATTTATTCCGGGACATTTTTGGAGAACAAACAGAATTCACCCCATTTTAAGGGACTGAGAGGAGTTAAAAAATGTCTGATCTTCTTTTAAGTGATGATGAAATTTTATTGAAAAACACAGTATCCGATTATTCAAAAAATGAATTGGCCCCTAGAGCGGCTGGATACGATGAAAGTGGATTGTTTCCTTGGGATAACGTAACTGAGATTGGTGAATTGGGTTTATTCGGCCTGACGATACCTGAGGAATATGGCGGTAGTGGAGGAACGACACGGCAATTGGCAATAGCCGCTGAAGAAATAGCGAAGGGATGCGCCGCTACTTCGGTAATTTATATAGCTCATCTATCCTTATGCACCCAATTTATAAATATGTTTGGTAGCGAGGAACAAAAACGTAACTATTTACCGGATCTTGCATCAGGCAAAAAAGTCGGGGCTTTTGCTTTGTCGGAACCTGGAGCTGGGAGTGATGCTGCAGCTATAAAAACTTCGGCTGTCAGGTCTAATGGACACTACGTAGTGAATGGCATAAAGACTTGGATTAGTAATGCTCCCGAAGCCTCTATTTTTGTGACTTTGGCAACCTCGGACACATCCAAAAACCATAAGGGTATAGAAGCCTTAATAGTGGAATCAAATACTGAGGGCATAGTGACAAACCAACTTCATGGAAAAATGGGAGTCAGGGCTTCTACTGTTGGGGAGATCATTTTTGATAACGTGCTGGTTCCGGTAAAAAACAGGATGGGCGAGGACGAGCAAGGGTTTAGGCAAACTATGGAAGTTTTAAATGCAAGTAGGATTTCAATTGGGGCTCAATGCGTTGGGATAGCACAAGCAGCCTTGGAAGCGGCCGTTGATTATGCAATACATCGAGAAGCTTTCGGTGGGCCCCTTTCAGATTTACAAGGGATACAGTGGATGATTGCGGAGATGGCTACCGAAATTGAGGCAGCTAGGCAATTAGTGATGAAATCTGCATCACTAAGGGACGCGAACCTACCATTTGCGACGGAAGCCTCTATGTCAAAACTGTACGGATCTAAAGTGGCAATGGAGAGTGCCCACAAGGCCGTTCAAATACATGGAGCTACAGGATATTTCGCTCCAACACCTGTGGAAAGGTACTTTAGAGATGCCAGGGTCACAGAAATATATGAGGGGACTTCCGAAATTCAAAAATTAGTTATTGCAAAAAACATTTTAAAAAAACAAGGATAATTAGGTGAATAACGAATCTACATGTAGCGCCAGGCACATAAATCATGTGTGCATTGCTGTATTGAATATTGAAGAGACTCTAGCATTTTATGAAAATCTGTTTGGAGTTACTAAGTCCGGGGAAATAGAAACTATCGAAGATCAGGGTGTCAAAGCAGCCTTAGTGAGGGTTGGTGCTTCTCAACTGGAATTTATTCAACCTATCGACAATGAAAATGGAGTTGCTAAATTCATAGAAAAAAGAGGAGAAGGAGTTCACCACATATGCTTCGAGGTAGATAATCTGGAATCCAAACTCAATGACCTAGATCTTGCGGGAGTGCAGCTGATCGATAAAGAACCACGGGACGGTTTATCGGGAACCATAGGGTTTATACATCCAAAGTCCACCAGAGGCGTTTTAATAGAATTAGTGGATCAAAAAACGGCTCGGAGATGATATGACATCCAAAATTATTAGAGTACTGGTTGCTAAGCCGGGGTTGGATGGTCACGATAGGGGTGCCAAAGTGATAGCGCGGGCACTTCGTGATGCAGGTATGGAGGTGATTTACACCGGTATCAGACAAACCCCGGAAATGATAGCTCAAGCAGCAATGCAAGAGGATGTAGATGTAATTGGTCTCAGTATATTGTCGGGTGCCCATATTGAACTCTTCCCTCAGATCATCAGTGAGTTAAATAAGAGGGAAATGGGGGATACCTTGATTGTTGCAGGCGGGATAATACCTGAGTCAGACCATAACTACCTTACTGATATAGGCATAAAGGGTATATTTGGCCCTGGTACATCAACTTCAGATATAGTTACGTTCATCCAAGAATCAGTCAGATAGGTTTTGAAAATTTAACTTGAAATTCACTCCTTGAATGCTAGTTTGTTGGAACTAAGTTAGTATTAACTCCTGAATTTTTGTATGAGAATATTATAAATGGAAGAATATTTGACACTTATATTAGCCTGTTTGGTTAGTTATATATTTGGCGCCCTTCCCTTTGCCCACAGAATCAGTAGAAGAAAAGGAATAGACATATTTTCTATTGGGACTGGCCTGGCAGGGGCCTCCAATGTTTTGAAGAATGTAGGTCGCGGGTCGGCTCTAATAGTTCTTGTGTTTGATATAACAAAGGGAGCCTTGGCGGTCATAGTATCAGGCATGATGGGTGTGGAGGGACCTTTAATTTTACTTCCAGCATGTGCAGCAATATTTGGTCATTGGAATTCTATATTCACTCGCTTTAAAGGAGGGGACGGGATGGCCATTGCTGGTGGCATTGCTATCGCTTTGTTTGGTGGAATAGGTTTTTTTGCTTTGTTCGTTGCAGGTATAGCCTCTGTCCTGGCTCAGAAACTTTGGGTAACCTCTTTAACTAGCATAATCTTTGGTTACTTGGCTATTTTGTTCCTTACGTATATCTTCGACAGAGATAAGGATATTGCTGTTGGATTTACTGCGGTTGTATTGCTGATTTTAGCCCACGCGATGAGAGGTCACGCACGGAGAAGGAGAATTGCTAGACAGTCCGAATGAACTGGTTCCTTAGTCAGATACTAAAATATCTGATTTCTTCATCAATAAAAAATCACCTAATATGTATTGAATTAGAAATACGGTAGATTGGGTTGGTGTTTTTACATAATAGGACTCGTCGTCTTTCTTTATTAATTTCAACCGTGTTGTCGGTGAATTAGATTCTTCCGATGTGTTTATGCGTACTGAGCCATCGGGAGCGTCGAAATCGAGAGATTTGGCGGCCAGGTCATTCTCAAACCCTGCTGCCGGTAGGACCTGGACTGATTGCAATAAATAATCCATTACTTGAAGGTTCGCTGGGCCTTCAAGCATTCCATCTGAGTCTACAACCACCCAATCGCTTTCTTGAGTTTTATATATAGAAAAATTCTCATCACTGTTTGGGTAGATAAAATCAAAAGACATTACATCTGCCGGTGGTATCGAAATTACAATAGGATTTCTCCAAGAATCGGGGTCTGAGGAGAAAATACCATTTTGAGAGCAGGGTATGGAATACACTTCATTTTTGCCAGATTTTCTCACATAACAAAGCCTTACTTCCGGTGACCATTTCCCAATATGAAATTGCTCCTGAAGGGAGGGTCCTACAAAGAAAGAAATTTTGGTACTACTTTCGTCATCTACACCTAATAACTGGTGGTATTTAGCCTTTTTAGCAACTAGTTGAGCCCCAGACACATCGTCCACATGTTCCCAAAAGGCAGCTAATTTTGGAACGAAAATCGGATTATCGGCCACTTCCCAATTGGAGTCATTGACCTTTATCAATTCGGATGATAACCCATCATTCGTCTTAATATCGACCTGATTTATAATATCTTCGCTTATGGGTAAAAGCCCCTCTAAAATAAATTCGTCAGTACCGCCTATAACAATTCTGTAAAATAGTCCCGAGATTCCTATGACTATCAATGCTATAAGTACGTATCCAACTTGCCTGCTTTTCATTAACCTGAAACCTCGTTCTGGGGGGGGGGATCACTTTTGGCATTTGATCCTACTCCCCACCTGTTTCTGAATCCTTTGCTTCTGCGGTGCATGAACCTGACAAGTCCTAAAATGACGAAAGCTAAGGGCACTCCTCCTATGTTTGAGTATTGCACTATATTTCTGTGACTGTCAGAGGAAAATACCAAGTTACGTTCGGAAACCACCTTTGATCTTACTGAAGCTAAGTTATCCTCCTGGGCAAGCCAGTCGATGATGTTGAGTCCTAATAGGATGTTACTGTTAAAACGAGTCGCAGTTTCGGAGATCCAGTCAGCATCTCCTATGATGACCATTCTGGAACCATTGCTATGTTCCAGAGCCACGCCGAGGTCACTTTGAACAAAGTTATCTCCAATGGCTTCAGAGAATGTGGGAGAATTCGGTCTCAGATTTCTAAAATTCATGTCGATCAAACCGAATTCAGTGGTTGAAATCAATGGACTCACAATGTATTGGGAATCCGGTAGGTCTAATATACCAACTGTGCTAGCCCAAGGCATGACTACATTACTGACTTCCCCGCCTATTTTACTGTCAATAACGTTTGCCTTTACCCAATATGGATAGGGTAGGTACACATTTCCAGCACCTCCAGTTCCAAAGGCTAGGGTTTCATTCGACTGGAGATCGAACGCTAAATCTGACTCCACAGATATACCAAATTCCGATAATATGAAATCTGCCGAACTGTCTCTGTTTGATATGCCAGCTAATTGGTTGAAGTCTACGAGGACCGGTTCTATAGCTATGAAAGCCTTACCACCACTGGATATATAATCTTTGATGGATTCCCTGTGAGTTTCTCCTATCCGGGATTTGGGAGATGTAATCATGAGTACATCCACACCTTCCAGATCGATTGGAACACCTTCGTCAGTCGCTAATGTTTTTACTTGGTATTGTTGATTTAAAACTGAGGCAAAAGACTGTAATTCCTGGGATATTTCCATTTCCTGGTGGCCTGATAAAAATGCGACAATTTTCTTTTGGGATCTATCGTCAAGCATCTTGTTAACCAAACTGGCGAGCCGGTATTCAAATCCATCGACACTTTGTATGAAAGGGACTACTTCACGCTTGTCTAGGTAGGTTAGCGCCAATCCCATATAGCCTGTTTTGATTTGTAATTCTCCTTGGGATCTGACATTAAACTGAATCGGGGGTATCCCGGCGTTAGCTGCCTTCTTCAAAGCTTTTTCGTCATCTTCTGGAAAATGCCGTGCCACCTTGACCATTCCATCTGAACTGGACTCCACATCGTCTAAGAAGTCATTAATATCCCTCGACACTGGCGAAACTTGTACAGGAGGATCTTTGGACATGTATATGTCTATTGTTAGTAAATCATCTAGTTGGCTCACAATTTCTTCGGTTGCTGGGCTTAAGGTGAAAATTTTATCTTCGGTAAGGTCCAATCTGCCTTTAATTGAAGTTCCGAACCACCCCACGAGGATGCTAAGGACGATAAACCCAGCTACTCCAAGTTGTAAGTTTCGGTATTGAGGTGTTTTATGGCTCAGTGTCCTACTTCTCATTATCAGAAAGGTCCCGCTAAGGAACGTTGAAATCAGAGACAAGAAGTAAAGTATGTCCCTAAAATCCATAATGCCTCTTCCAATGTTGTCGAAGTGAGTTATGGGACTTAACAACTGCAGTAAATTGGCAAAAGTGGAAGGTAAGGTTACTGCTACGATTTCTAGCCCCATTATCATGAGAGCCATGCTTACGGTCAGTCCGAGTATGAAAGAGACTATTTGGTTTCGCGTAAGGCTAGAGGTAAATAATCCTATAGAAACCAAGCAGCCAGCAAGAAAAATACTCCCAATATATTGGGAAATTGAGGCACCCCAATCTAAATCTCCAGCACTGGTTAAAGATAGAGGTATTCCGACGGTAGCTACGATAGCTATCGACACAAACAATAATCCTGATGTGAATTTTGCTAAAAGCACAATCCAACCTCTAATAGGCTGGGTAAGTAGAGTTTCTAAGGTCCCGTCCCGCTGTTCTTCGGACAGTAATCTCATTGTGGCGGCCGGTATAAATAGGGCTAATAGCCACGGTAAGGACGGCTTGTCAATGGCGAAGTCCACGGTGAATAAAGGTCTTAGAGAAGCCTCTCCGATTAAGAGGGCTGATTGGAAGAATGACCAAGACAACATAGCGACAAATACCACGATTAATATATAACCGGTGGGTTGGTCAAAATATCCTTTGAGATCCTTTTTGATTAAAGCTAAAAACGGAGACTTCATGACTTTTGTAGTGACCTCTCACTCTCATTTTCTGATGTGAGGGTGTGGAATACGTCTTCTAGACGCATACGTTCTTCATGCAATTCCCACAATATCCATCCATTACTAGCAGCAGTCTTAAATATAGATGGTCTTGGGTCTTCTGAGCCTGACAGATTAACGATGTACCTTTTTCTAGAATCAATGGGGTCCAATCGTTGGACAGAATCTACCGAATCTAATGCGGAGAGGCCTGATTCAATTTGATTACCTTCAGCCTCCACATATATTTTTCTTAGCCCTGGCGTGAGTTGAAAAATTTCATCGACTGGGCTGTCGGCTACAAGCTGACCTCTGTTTATGAGGAGAACTCTCTCACAGGTATTTTCTACTTCCTGCATGACGTGAGTTGTCACCAAA
>DJMH01000020.1 GCA_002435305.1 Dehalococcoidia bacterium UBA6495 | reverse complement strand
ATGTAAGTTGGTAAACAACTGAAACACAATCAGATATTTCCCGTCAGCTGTTTTGCACAAGGTTTTCGGGGTAGGTGTGGTTGAGTGGTGTCTACCTGTCTGCCTAAAAACATTTTTTCCTTCATAAAGATAGGTAGGGAGAGCATGCTCAGTTGTAGAATTACACGCTTCATGAGCAGATGCGTCTATATATTGACCCTTTCCAGAAAAATGTCTGTTAAATAATGCTGCGAGAGTTCCTATCAAACCGTAATGAGAGGCAATTTTGTTTCCATGATCTCCACTGGGCCTGATAGGCGGAGTGTTAGGTATATCATCGTAGCCACAGGAGTGCATAATGCCTCCCATAGCCAACGCTACTATATCATTCGACTTATAATCTCGATAAGGGCCATCTTGGCCAAAGGCTGTCAAGGAAGTCATAACTAATCTTTCGTTTCTTGCAGACAAATTTTTGTACCCTAAACCCAAAGATGGTAGGTACCCCGGTTCAAAATCTTCCAATATTACGTCAGCAACAGCCGCTAGCCTCTTAATGACTTCCTGGCCTTCAGGCCTTTCTATGTCTAGTTCCAAACTTTCCTTTGAAGTGTTGTGCGCCCAGAAAAATAAGCTGCGATCAGGATGAGGATCATCATCCATAAATGGGCCTATTTGCCGTTCCGGAGCTCCCTCCAAAGGTTCTATTTTAATGACTCTAGCCCCCATATCACCCATTAATTTCCCCATAAAATGCCCGCGAGCACCACACAATTCAAGCACAGTTATGCCCTCGAGTGCTCCGCCAGTTCGCTCAGGGGGGGTCTGTTGTGATCGGCCAATCATGCGACCCCATCTTCATATAGCGTGCCCAATTCCTCAGGGGTCACATCCAATAGCTCCGTGTATATCTCGGCAGAGTGTTCACCAAGTAAAGGTGACGGTCTTTCAAGCTGCCAAGGGGTTTCCGACATTCGCATTGGAATTGACTCCACTCTAGCTTTACCAAGCTCCTCGTGTGGAATTTCAGAAATGAAGTCTCTGTGTTTCAATTGAGGATCTTTTTCTGCTCTTTCCATAGGAGTCTGAACAGCTCCCGCCGGAACGCCGGCCCTCTGCAGGATGTCGAACACCTCATGTGGGGAATGGTTTACAGTCCATTGGGCTATAAACGCATCTAGAAACTCTTGATTAGCAAATCTTGACTCCATCGATGCAAACCGATCTTCGCCTGCCCAACTTGGATTTCCAACAGCATTAACCAAGCTATCCCATTCATCTTCATTCGTTACTGCTATGACGCACCATCTGTCGTCCCCCTTGCAAGGATAGCTATTATGAGGGGCTATTTGCCGATCAGGAGCCCTGTTACCCGGGGGCATTTCATCTCTGCGGAATGGCCGGTTATTGACGGTGTAATCGAGCACTGAAGTGCCTGTAAGAGCTATGCCACTCTCAACTTGGGAAAGATCAATGTGCTGGCCTTTACCTGTTTTATTTCGGTGAATTAATGCCATCATAATCGCGATGGTTCCGTAAAATCCTCCTGTGTGATCCATATAGGAGAAACCCCACCCAGCCGATTCTTCCCCTGGCAAGCCAGACATGAAAGTCAATCCAGAGAGAGCCTGAGCGGTTGGTCCCCAGGTAACGAAATCGCGATCCCTGCCACTATGCCCGAACCCGGACATACTACAGTAAATAATTTTGGGATTAATCTTCTTTTGTTCCTCATATCCCAGCCCCCATTTCTCCAATACCCGGGAGCTGAAATTTTCTACGATCACATCTGATTTTTTTATGAGATCTTTTAATAATTCCATACCCCTCGGATGCATAACGTTGAGGGTAAGGCTTCTTTTATTACGGTTAAGTGTCGTAAATAATGGACTACGGTTAGGTGAACTCGAACCTCCGACCGGCCTACTGGCACGAATGTAATCCATGTTGGCGTCATTTTCTATCTTTATGACATCTGCTCCGAAATCTCCAAGAATCCTGGTACATTGGGGGCCGGCAACAATCCAAGAAAAATCAATAACTCTGACCCCTTCGAGGGCACCTTTTCTTAATAAGGTTTGCGGTTCGGACATAGAAACCTTCTAGTTCAGTTCATTAATCATAATTTAATACATTTTTCAGCAAATATCATGGTAGTGAATTTATTTAACGGTATCAACACATGAGTACGAGGTGACTACGGTGTGTATCGTTCATAAGAGGCAAGATATCTGGAACTCGGCTTCGTAATTGTATTAGGGGCGCTTCGTTAAGGCTTTTCAATAATTGAATGATTTTTATCGATATATGGAGGGAAAGAGGATGTCAATTTGCAGGATGATCTGAGAAAAACCCGGAAAATGGCTTCCCGGGGGGTCAGTAAGGGAACGTTTCACCTAGTCCGTAAAGCTTCTGTGGGTGAAACGTTCGCCGCACGCATGGCAGGATAAAACCCTGCAATACCACCAATCAAAATAGAACACAATATCCCCCCCGAAATAGCATACACAGGAATGACAATAGACCATTCTCGGAAAACCGCATAACCAGCAGTAACCAACATACCCATAATTACCCCTGTAATTCCACCTAAGGTTGATAACAACAACGATTCTGTTAAAAATTGGCTTGCGATGTGAAATTTTGTCGCCCCCAAGGCTCGACGTAAACCTATTTCATTACGGCGTTCAATTACCGCTATTACCATAACGTTAGCAATGCCGATCGTTCCTACCAAGAGAGCTACAGCTCCAAGTCCGATAAAAAGATTCAAAAAAGCATCTGAGGCAGCAATCCTAGCTTCCAAAACATCAGATGCCCGCCCTACCTGAACTTCTTCAGGATTTTCGGGGCTAACCGTCGCGGCCATAATAGAACGCACGTCACGGATATGTTCCGGATAAGCGCGAACGTAGATAATCTCTGGTGGCTCGTCAATCTCCAAAAACTTCTCAGCGGCGGGGTAGCCGATGATAGCAGATCTATCTAAATCTGCTGCAAGAGGCAAAGGTTCCAGAATACCTATCACCATGAACCATTTTTCCTTCAACCAAATTTTGTGGTTCCCAGAGGTGTTCCTTATTCCAAGCCTTTCCGCAGCAACCGAGCCTAGAACAACGAAAGGATATTCTGACGTCATTTCATCAAGGAATTTCCCGGATTTCAGTGAACCCCTTTGAGTGCGAAGCAAGTTGAGATCAGCTGCTACAATCGTGATACCTTTTGTCCTTCCGTCTTGAATTAGATCATTCAAGAAAACCCCTCCCGCAATTTTTGTTGTAGCCGAGACCTCATAAACGGGGGTTATCCGATTGATCATAGCTGCCGCATCCGAAGATAAACTGGCTTGCTGGGATCTGAAACCATCGCCTGCTTGTACTGTTAGGAGGTTAGTCCCTAAAGCGTCGAGATCTTTCATTAAATCTGCACTTCCCGATTGTGATAACCCCAATATGCCCACTAATGCTGCTACCCCGATTGTAATACCAAGAACAGATAAAGCGGCCCTAACTCTTCGGGTCCTAAGCCCAGAACTGCCCACACTGAGAATGTCCAATAGCCCCATCCTACTCCGGAGGTCTGTAAATTGTTTGTTGGTTGGGTGACTCATAAGTTAATTTATCACCGGCTTAGATCAGAATCGACACGGCCATCACGAAGAGTGATTCTTCGTTGAGCTGATTTCGCGACTTCTAAATCATGGGTAATTAAAATCACAGTGGTTCCGCCTTCATTCAAAGTAGTAAGCAAGGCCATCAATGAAGCTGTATTTTCCGAGTCGAGATTTCCAGTCGGCTCATCTGCCAAAACAAAGGATGGCTTGTGCACCAGCGCTCGAGCCACAGCCACACGCTGCTGCTCTCCACCGGATAATTCATTGGGCAAATGGTCTCCTCGTTCGCCCAGACCAACAGTTCTCAACATCTCAAAAGCCCGCTCCATCCTTTCTTCAGAGGGTATTCCGGAATACAGCAGACCATTGGCGACATTCTCCAAGGCCGAAAAACCAGGCAACAAGAAAAATTCCTGGAAGACAAACCCTATTTTCCGAGATCTAACCCCAGATAATTGTTTGTCAGACATACCTACAACATTTGTACCATCTATAGATATAGAACCGCTACTTGGAGTGGAAAGGGTGCCCATTATATGTAGAAGGGTGGTCTTCCCGCTTCCGGATGATCCAATTATGCCTAGTAACTCTCCGTGATTGACGGTCAAAGATACATCCGATAAGGCTTTAACAATTGGGGGTCCCTCATACACCTTATTTATTTCTTGTAATTCCAGTGCGTATTCTGATGATCTATTTTCGATATTAACCATATGTCACTTACTGATTGGGCACTACAATTTCAGTTCCAGGTTGTAATCCAGATCCATTGATCTCAACCCATCCATCAGCATATATTCCTGTTTCCACTGGCACCAAGATAGTTCCGGTCGCGGTGACAACTTCAAGCGCGTATCCCCCAGACAATAGAGCCAGTAACCCGGTTACCGGTGACGCAAGCACACCTTTCGCCAACTCTTTCGTTACATTTATTGTTACCGCTGCCCCTGTCCACTCAAAATATTCTGTACTACCTTCCACACCAATCAAAACTTCCAAGAAAGGGTCTCCCTCCTGAGGGACTACTGCGAGATTACCGACCTGTCGTATTGTTCCTATAACGATCGATTCATCAGGCAATTCAATTTCCACTTTCGACCCTTCATTGGTTAGATTGCGGTCAGCAACATCTACTTGGATTTCCACTATTTGTAAAGATTCGCTGGAGAGGTTTATTGCACCATCAGATCCAATTTGGGTCGACACTTTTTCAACGGGGGTTAGGAAAAATAGTTCCGTCCCGGCATTCATTTTTCCCCCTACCGTTTGCAAAGTAGAAGAAGACTTAACCAAGGATGTCCCAGGGGCAAATATAATCTCCCCAAGAACTATTTCTCCTGACGATATGATGTTCAGATCTGCTTGGAATTTCATGACCGCCGCTGAGGTATTTTTATTAAAGTTCCAATCTGCCCCCAATGTTTCAATAGTTCCATACCCGAGAGCAATTAAATTAAGTTTCAATTGATTTACATCTTCGCCAGGCACGATGCCTTCTTTCAAATCCCGCCACGCCGGAATATCTCCGAACATGAGCAGAGAAGCTGAATATCCCTCCACTAGATCTTCTTTGTCCTTTAGGGCTGTGTTAAAACCGGCTGTTGCAGACTGCAGTGACCGAGTTGCCTGAAGAAGCTGAGCCTCTGTTGGCGGTTCGTCCAGTGCTGATCTCTGTTCTTTGGCGGCCTGAAGCGACCCGGTTGCCTGAAGAAGCTGAGCCTCAGTCGGGGGTTCGTCCAGTGCCAATCTCTGTTCTTTCGAAGAATGCAGGGAGCGAGTTGCCTGAAGAAGTTCAGCTTGAGTTGGTGCTTCATCCAATCCCGATCTTTGTTCTTTAGCAGAGTTTAATCCCCGTGTAGCCTGAAGAAGTTCAGCTTCAGTCGGTGGTTCGTCCAATCCCGACCTATTACCCAAACCCTGTTCTAGATTTTTTTCTAAAACCCGTAGAGATTCAAGCGCGGCTTCATAATTCTTCTGAGCATTCAATAAACTATTAGCCTCTGCAGGCAAAATATTGTTTGAAATCACGTCGATCAAAGAGGATATTAATTTATCTGGGAAAAGTTGACCTCTCAGGTTGTCCGGGCATAGCCAGAATACCTCATCTTGCTTATCAGCGGCGCAAAGGGACTGTCGAGCAATCAGCCGGGCCGCATCTGTTGATGTTACCGTGTTTTTCCCTTGAGCCAAGTTTGATTCTGCTTGAGCAATACTTGTATCCGCAGAGGTAATCTGGGCAGCCGTGGCTCCTGAATTAAGGCTTTCAAGAGCCAGCTCTGCCTGGGCAACATTCGCATCCGCAGAGGCAATCTGGGCAGCCGTGGCAGGTGCATTAAGATTTTCAAGAGCCAGT
>DJMH01000043.1 GCA_002435305.1 Dehalococcoidia bacterium UBA6495 | reverse complement strand
GGATTATTTTCAGGTCTAAGTGAATCCCCTACTCCCTGGTCATTTGTGGCGGCTTGTGACATGCCGTTTTTGTCGACTGCCTTAATAAAATTTATGATGACCAAAATTTCGGATCCTTCTCCCGATGTCGTCATTCCTAAATTTGAAGGCAGATTGCAAACTACCCACGCCTTATATAATAAATCTTGCCTAGAGCATATCGAGACTAGATTGAAGGCTGGACTTTTGAAAATGGACGGATATTTCCCGAAAATCACGGTGTGTCAGATATCAGAGAGTGAATTTCTAAATATCGAAGGTTCTGAAGATAGTTTTTTTAACGTAAATACACCTGAGGACCTTCTCACAGCAGTGCAAATGGGAAAAGGTTTCAATGGCGATTAATTTGACGGTTGAATTATACGGAAACAGTAGGATCATCGCTGGCCAGAAACTTGTTCAATTGGAGTTTACTGACTCTAAGGTCGGTGCCGTGGAGGTTATTAGAGCCTTAGCGCTACTATTTCCTGCTCTTGGCGGTAAAGTTTTGGACACCGGTGATAAGAGACTTTTGTCAAGTTATGTTTTCAACTTAAATGGGGTTGGATTTCAGGATCCAGGGAAGCTGAAATTATGTGATGGTGATGCGCTGTTGATATTGCCTAGCCAGGCAGGAGGATAAGGTGTTTGGATACCACAATAAAATTCTGATAATAGATGTTTCCTCAAAGTCCTGGAGATGGGAAGATCTACAGGAAGAGGTAGTCAAAGATTTTATTGGCGGCAGTGGTTTAGGGGCCTATCTTCTTTATCACTATTGTCCTCCCGGAGCGGACCCGTTTTCTCCCGCTAACCCATTAATTTTTTGTGCAAGCCCTCTTGTAGGGAGTCGTCTCACCACTACGTCAAAGTTCGCAGTGGTTTCTAAATCACCCCAAACAGGCTTCATAGGGGATTCCCTATCTTCAAGTTCGTTGGCGCTGTCTATTAAAGGTATAGGAGCCGATGCCGTCATAATTCTCGGTTCATCTAGCCAATGGCTGTCTCTGAAGGTTGATGAATCTGGTATCCAATTCAACGACGCTTCACACCTATTGGGGAATACCACTTCCATGACAGAAGGCCATTTGATAGAGACTTTTGGCCCAGGGTACGGTATCGCTTGCATAGGCCCAGCGGGTGAAAATATGGTGAGGTTTGCTAGCATCAGTAATGATGGGGGCCGGCAGGCCGGTCGGACCGGGAACGGGGCTGTGATGGGGTCCAAGAAAATAAAGGCCATATCCTTTAAGGGATATAAGAAGTTGAATTATTTCAACGAATTAAATCTTTCCAAAACCAGAAAACAGCTGGCTATAAAAAGCCTCGGGGAGGCTACCGAGAAATATAGGACCTTGGGAACGATGGCAAATCTTTCAGTGTTTGAGCGATTAAAAGTCCTCCCGATAGGGAATTTCAGGAATCAGTCAAATAAAGACTTTCATAGTATATCTGGTGAGGCAATTCATAATGAAGAAAAAGTTTCCACTTCGCATTGCGCTAATTGCACAATAGGATGTGAAAAATTGGTGACCATACCAAACGGTGGTTCAGCAAAGGTGAGGTTGGAATACCAATCACTATTTGCATTGGGACCTCTTGTCGGTATATCTGATAGAGAGACGATACTTAAAAGCAGTAAATTTTGTGATGAAATGGGAATGGATACTATCAGTGCCGGTTCTACCTGTGCTTGGTTTATGGAGTGTATGCAAAAAGGGTTGCTTTCCAAACGATGGCTGGAACTCCTGCCTACTTATGAAAATGACGAAGACCTTCTTAAAAAATTGTTAAATGCCATAGCTAAACGGTCAGGGATCGGAGATATATTGGCAGAAGGCAGTGCCAGAGTGAGTAAAGAAATTGGCCTTGGAACAGAAGATTTTGCCATGCATGTCAAAGGTCTTGAAATGCCGGGATATGAGCCCAGATCATTGCATACTATGGCCCTGGCTTTGGCTGTAAGCACCAGAGGTGCGTGCCACAACAGATCTTCTGCGTATGAGTACGATTTTGCATCGAGCTCCGATAGTGGAAAATTTTCAAGGGGCCAGATGGTCGTAGACGGAGAAGATTACAGTGCGGTTATGGACTCCCTAATTTGGTGCAAATTCGTTCGAAAGGTGTTTGATGATTTTTATGTTGAATCCTCTGAAATCCTCAATGACGTAACAGGATGGGATATGGACCCAAATCAGCTTGCCCGATGCGGCGAAAGAATAAATAATCTGAAAAAGCAGTTTAACATCCGAGAAGGATGGGTTATGGACCAGGATAACTTGCCCAAAAGGATATTTTCCGAACCCTTATCAGATGGTGAGAACCGACAGTCACTTAGTGAATCTGACTTGGGTACTATGATTAAGTCTTATTATGATGCCAGAGAATGGACAAGCGATGGTCTTATACCTGAGTCAAAGTTGAAAAGTTTGGGTATAGAGTGCTAAACGCCAGTAATATGTCTTCAAATAACGAGGAAAGAAAACGAAGAAACGATTTGCGGGGGGAATTAATAGATAAGTTCCCACGGGATAGGTCGTACTTACTCCCTGCTTTGCATTTTCTTCAGGAAAAATTTTCTTTCCTGTCTGATTGGGGATTAGAAGTTTTAGGATGGCATTTGGGTGTTCCGGCTAGTGAGGTGTACGGTACCGCAACTACGTACACAGAATTGTTGCTTTCCCCTCCTGCGGAAAAAATAGTGTCGGTATGTGACGGCGTAGCTTGTCGTGAAAATGGAGCAGTCCAGATACTGGAATTTTTATCTAATAAAACTAGCTCTGATTTGGAAGTGCAGAAAACGGATTGTGCATTCATGTGTTCGGTTGCACCAGCCGTATCGGTAGATCACAGATGGTATGGGAGACAAGTTCCCGGTGATGCTTTACTGAGGTTGGTAGAAAATTAAAATGAATACTCTAGATTTTATAACCTCCGTAGCCAATAGAGCTGTAAAGAATCCAGCTGAAGTATTGGTTCAAGTGGGCCAATGTAGTATGGCTGTTGGATCCCAAGAGATTTACAGGAGTTTAGAAGAAAAATTACCCGCTTCAATTGCCGTGGATTATTCTGGTTGCGATGGGGCATGCTTTGCTGGTCCCAAGATTCATTCTGAAAAAGACGTTAGTGAATATCTAGAAGGGATTAGAGTAACGAGTACGGGTGATTCAAATGTCAGGAACTACATTGATTCTCAGACAAGAATAGTTTTGGAGCATGCAGGTAATATAAGTGCTAGCGACATCTATGGATATATAGCAAATAATGGGTTTTCTGCTCTTGCTAATGTTCTTTCGCAGCCGCCTGAACAAACGGTGGATATGGTAGAAGAATCCGGTCTCCGAGGTAGAGGTGGGGCATATTTTCCAGTTTCAATTAAATGGCGTTCCGCAATGTCTATAGCTTCCAAGGAAAGACATATAGTAATTAATGCTGAAGAAGGCGAGCCCGGAGTATTTAAAGATCGGCACGTCATGGAAAGCGTTCCGTTCCGTCTTATAGAAGGAGCCCTGATTGCAGCGTACGCTACCAAAGCTACTTCCATTAGGTTATATGTGAATGCCGAGGCTCATCTGTCTTATCAGAGAATGCTGAACGCATTAGAAATATGTCGTTCGAAAGGTTTCTTGGGCCCAAATATAATGGGCAGTGGCTTCACAATTGATATAGAAATTTTAAAAGGTGCTGGGGGGTATGTATGTGGTGAAGAGTCCACCCTACTCAATACCATAGAAGGTAAAAGACGGGAGCCACGTTTGAGGCCACCGTTTCCGACTGAATCTGGTTTAAACCAACAGCCCACAATCATTAATAATGTCGAAACTTTATGTAACCTGCCTTGGATTGTTCTCAATGGGGCTGATGAGTTTAAAAAAATAGGAGACCCAGATACTCCAGGAACGAAAATTTTGAGTATCAGCGGGTCAGTGAATACTCCAGGGGTTTCAGAGTTACCAATGGGCTCAAATCTTGCAGAATTGATGGTTAAATTCGGGGGTATTTCTAGTATAAATACGCTATCTGCCATTGCTGTAGGTGGCCCCTCAAGTGGGGTTATACCCTCTTCTGAATCCCT
>DJMH01000072.1 GCA_002435305.1 Dehalococcoidia bacterium UBA6495 | reverse complement strand
GCGCCGTCTTACAATATTGAATTCATTAACCACCTTAAACATATTTCAGAATCTAGAAAAATATCAGAGGATAGCTATTCTATTGGCGGTGAGGTGGAAACTTTAGAAACGACTATGGCGCAAAAACTGGGCAAGGAAGCTTCTGTTTTTTTCCCGACCGGAACTTTAGCCAACCACATAGCAATTAGGAAGTTATGCCTATCAAACAAAAGGGCCATTGTTCCGGAACAAAGCCATATTTACCAAGATAGTGGAGATTCCGTCCAGCAACTTAGTGGAATAAATTTAATTCCTGTTGCCCCGAACAAACCATATTTTAGTCTGAATGAGTTAAAAGGGGCATTAAATACATCAGTCACTGGGAGGGTGGCTACTCCCGTAGGTGCCGTGGTTATTGAAACACCAGTTAGACGATGTTACGGAAGGGTAATGCCATATGAGGCGATGAAAGATGTAACCGGTTACTGCCACGAACAAGGAATCCCCACTCATCTCGATGGGGCTCGCCTTTTTATAGCGAGTGCTGTCACTAAAATTGGTTTGGAAACCTACAGCAAACTCTTCGATACTGTTTATATATCAATGTGGAAATATTTTGGAGCCCCTTACGGAGCGGTACTGGCAGGAACGAAAGAATTTTGTGAGGGCCTACACCATGTGAGGAGAATGTTTGGCGGTAGTTTGCCATCTGCCTCTTTAGCAGCGGCTCTGGCTCTAAACGGACTTGAAACTTTTCAAACCGATGCAGAACTGGCAAACGAGAAATCTGCTGAATTGCTGGAATCTCTTGATGAATTTGCAGATATTAGTGTGAAGCGATACCGAGACGGTTCTAACATCATCCCTGTCGAAATCGATCAGGACATAGACCTGGCAAAATTATACGAAAGTCTCCGATCTCAAAATGTCTTCATCAACATCGATACAGGCTCAGAGAAAATTCTACATCTGACCGTGAATCTTTCCATATTGAGAAGGTCAAACAATGAACTTCTCAGAATATTTGCAACGGCTATCGAAGATGCCAGGTCAATTTAACACCGATTATGAGTACTTACCTGTAATCTGTGGTGCTGTGTCACTGTGACCTTGTTCTTCTCTTTCTAATCGAGTTGCCCTCTCCCACTCCCTTTTTAAATCATCTCTAACTTTTAAAGTCAGCAAACCCAATCCTTCTCCCTCAAGGGTTACTGTGTCGCCGTCCATAATGGGGCTTAAGCCTCTGTGGTTAGTTCCCGTAGCCAATACATCCCCCGGTTCCAAGGTGTGTATTGAAGTTATCCACTCCAAAGCTCGAGGTATTTTGTGAGCCATATCATCAGTATTAAAATTCTGTTTCAGGTCCCCATTCACATGCAGATTGATTTGTAAATTTTGCGGATCTTCAATTTCGTCAGCAGTAACCAAATAAGGCCCCATAGGAGCGAAAGTATCTCTTGATTTCATCTGAAAAAATACACCACCTCCACTGGTTAATCCTCTGGCCGACATGTCTATAAAATTCATGTAGCCAAAGATGTAGTCAAAAGCCTCTTCAGCTTTAATTTTAGTGGCCTTTTTCCCTATTACCAGAGCCAACTCAGCTTCAGGTTCAAATATCGTAGCCGGTACATCAGGTAAAACAATAGTCCCCCCGTCCGGCAGTACAGCGTTTGGTGATTTTGGAAAGGCGTTGATGGGGGCAGGTTCATCCCTGGTACCATCTTCCATATAGTTCACCGCCATACAAACAATGTTGTGTGGCTTAGGAACAGGCGAATTAAAAGTCACAGAGGCAACATCCACTCCCTGCTCAGCAGCAACCAATTCTTCGATTCCAGGTCTGTAATCATCGAAAGATTCTATAATCCTGTTGAGCAATCCTTGGGCATGGTTATGCTCATTCACAGGAACTGCTTTGGATATATCTACAATTTTGTCCCCTTTAACAACCCCCAAAGTAAAATTATTAAAAAACGCCAGTTTCATATCTATCGCACTCCTTCCGAAAAAAACCGTTTCCAAAACAACGATCGTTAGCATATCATTAAGCTAAAGAATAAGTGTGATGCAATAAAACATTAGGAGGGGAACTATGCCTTCAATAGCGGGATTAGGACACGTAGGTATATACACTCACGATCTTTCAAAAATGCGCGATTTCTATTCAAGAGTGATGGGTCTAGAGATCACTGATGAAGAAATTGAAGAAAGAGGCATCGTTTTCATGTCCTCAAATCCAGAGGAAGAACATCACGAATTCGTGTTGATGAAAGGAAGGGATGTACCTGAAGGTTCCAAAATGGTTCAACAAATCTCATTTTATGTAAATGAGTTATCCGAACTAAAGGATTTTCACCAGATGTTTCTATCTGAGAAAGTCCGTATAGAGAGAACTGTAAGCCATGGAAATGCCTTTGGTATGTATGCCCTGGACCCTGAAGGCAATACCATTGAAATATATTACCGAACTGGTTTTCCAGTACCTCAACCATGCGCGGACCCAGTGAATCTGCAAGACTCTGAAGAATCCCTTATAGCTCAGGCTAAGTCTAGGATTCCTGCATAGGAACCTTGAGTACGACGTGGCCAACTGATCAACTCGAAAAGCGGCAAGAACTGCTTGATGCTGTCGATGGTGTTCAAGTTGACATAGAGGAGAATTTCCAAGAATCAGAGGACCAAGGATATCTGGCCCAGGCCACTGCTGATGCCTTGCTTAACGCGGGATTACTCGGCCTGAAGCTACCTCGGGAACTGGGTGGCGCAGAGGCAGATCCGGTCACTCAAATGTTGGTAATAGCCAAGCTGGCCATCATAGATACCTCTGCTGCATGGTGCACCATGGTATCAGCCACAAACGTAGGATCGGCAGGGGCGTTTCTACCCGACAGAGGAATAGATGAGGTTTTCGACCGAGGAAACCATCCCATGATTGTTGGAGTGGGAATACCTTTTGGAAAAGCTAAAGTAAAAGAGGATGGTTCCTTTGAAATATCAGGACAATGGTCATACGGTAGTGGAATAAAAACTTCCAGCTGGGTCACAGCTGGTGCAAAGATACAGCAGTCAAAGCAAGAACCAACTGAAATCCGAGCCATTTTAAGGACAGAAGAAGTAAAAGTGATAGAAAATTGGGATGTTTCAGGTCTCAGAGGTAGCGGCAGCAACGACTTTGCTGTTGAGAAAGTCATAATCCCCGAATATATGGCCTGGTCGGGAGATGATGCTCCGAATCGCGGAGGAAATCTATACAACATACAGAGACCTGCTTTTGTAGTATTTGGTCATGCTGGAATAGCGTTAGGTACAGCACAAAGGGCTCTTAAAGAAATTACAAATTTTTCCCGAACCAAATCGAGAAAATTACCTGGCCAAAGCTCCATATCATCAAATCCCATATTCCAATCTGATATAGCACAGTTAGATCTTAAACTCAGAGCGATGAATGCTCTGGCCTCGAAAGAATTCGAAGAAGCCTGGCAATCTGCACAAAGAGATGAAAGGTTAAGTATTAGGGAACAAGCAAAAATCAGAGCCATTGGGTCCTGGGTCACTCAAGAATCATTGCAGATAGTGACAAAATCTTTCCAGTATGCAGGCGGTGCCGCCCTTAATAGAAACAATCCCCTGCAGCAGTGCTTTAGAGACATGTATGCCGCTTCCCAACATTACATGGTCAGCACTACGCATTTTCAATCTTATGGAAGCGAGTACTTCAACGCATAAATGATATCAGCAATTTCTCAAAAATTTCTTGGTCCAGCGATGGCCTACCCTTCTTACCGGGCTTACTGGTTCGGTACATTGGCATCAGTTATCGGGTTTCAGATGTTGAACTTCAGTCAATTCTGGATCATACATGATTTAACTGAATCACCTCTATATCTGGGTTATGTTGGCTTGGCTAGCGCACTTCCCGCCATAGTGTTGAATATCTTTGGTGGAGTCGTTGCAGACCGGCTAGACCGGAAAAAATTAATAGGCATAACCCAAACAATTAATGGCCTAATAATACTGGTTCTAGCGGGGTTAACTTTCGCAGGAGTTGTCCAGGCATGGCACGTCATAGCTTTAGCCTTCCTTACCGGAGCTATCAATGCTTTTGACCAGCCAGCGAGAGTAGCTATATACCCCAGCCTAATCGATAAATCAGTAATGATGAACGCTGTGGCACTAAATTCAGCAATCTGGACAGGAACCAGAATAATAGCCCCGGCTATAGCAGGAGTAGTAATTTCCCTAACTGGAACGGCTACGTCTTTTCTAATTTCAGCCCTGGGGTTTTTTACAATGGCTGCAGTAGTACTCTCACTTACAGTACCCAAAAATGAACCTGAAGCTCAACCTTCATCGAAAGGAAATGATTTATTGGAAGGTGTTCGTTTCATATGGGAAAACAATGTGTTTTTGATATTAATCTGTATTACATTCTTTAACAGTTTCTTTGGTATGGCATATATACCAATGATGCCTGTCTTCGCCGTAGATATACTCAAGGTAGGTGCAGATGGTCAGGGAGTTTTGATGGGTCTAGGCGGGATTGGCGCGCTATCGGCCACAATGATTATTGGAAGAACCGGAAATTTCAAACAAAAGGGACTTTTAATAATATTTGGATCCGTATTTTTTGGTCTTTCAATAGCTGGTTTTGCCCTCTCTTCAATGCAATATGGGAATTATTACGCTGCACTCATTCTTCTTTTTATCGTCGGTGTAAGTAGTTCGTGCTACATGATATCGATAATGAGCTCGCTACAAATAATGGTTCCAGACCATATGAGGGGAAGAGTTATGGGATTTTACGGGATGACATGGAGCATAATGCCTCTAGGTGGAATGTACGCTGGGTTGCTATCAGGATATATTGGGGAAGACACCACCGGAGTCCCCATCGCAGTAGCAATAGGCGGGATTCTCATCGCCGTTTTCGCAATCGGGCCTTTCTTTATGAATCGAAATGTAAGAAATCTTGGAACGATATTGCAGACTCATCAAGCGAATTAAAGAATACCTGGTTGTTAAAACAATACGGCCGATAACCTACTCACGATGCAGTCATCCGGGGCTCTCGTGACAAGAAAACCAGAATGGCCCCCAGAAGAAGAGCTCCGATCACCAATACAAACCCTGGTCGGTAGGTATCGGTGACATCAAACAACAGCCCAACCAATACCGGGGCCACAGCTGTACCGAGTATTCTGACTGGTTGTGTTATACCTCTTATGGACCCTATATGTGCCCGGCCGAAATATCGTGCCCACAAAGATTCACTGAGAGGAATGGTTCCTCCAAATCCAAAACCATATAGGAAAAACCCTGCCAATAACATCGGGATCAGTGAAATTGGACCCGATACCAACATTAAAGAAACACCGATTGAAGATATAGTGTAGGCTGCCACCACAAGAAATCTCGGGTGAAATCTTTGCATTGCAAACCCCCATACTGGTTTTGACGACAGATTGGCAAGGCCGTTGACTGAAATACCAATTGCTCCGACAGTTCGGGCGAAACCTGACTCCTGAGAAAACGGAATTGCATGTATCAACACACAGGCAAGCCCTGCCGCTATGAAAGTGAACCCAAAGACTAGAAGCCAAAAACTACCGGTTTTGATTGCTTCTGAGCGATTGAAAGGTCGGAATTCAGATTCAGGCATATCTGACGAACCGTGATCATCATAGTCATCAATCCCGTCAGGTAAAAGGCCATGATCCTCTGGGGTTCGGCGCATAAAGAAACTTACAGGGATAACCAGAATAAGTATAAGAACACCGAGGGAAAAATACCCCGTCCTCCAACCAAAGGTGTCTACAACTCCAGTCAATATCAGAGGGGTTATCAAGCTACCCAGAGATATTCCCGACGACCCTAGCGCCAGTGCCCATCCCCTCTTCCTGATAAACCACTTATTAACAGCAGAATTCACAACAAATGGACTAAATAAATTCCATCCAACGAATCCAGCGATTAAATATACGAATAAATAAACCATTAAACTGGACTGGATCCCAAGTAGAACCAGGCAGACAGCACTCACGGAAGCCCCAGTGAATATCAGCGGTTTGGGTCCTCTCTTATCAAGAATACTTCCGACTACTATGCTCGAGAACGCTCCCGTACCAATTGCGATGGAGGGTCCCAACGTATATTGCCAAACTTTCCAGCCTAGATCGTCCACCATGGGTAGAGTGAATACGCCAATGGCAGATTGGCTTACACTCAGGAATGCAAAATTACA
>DJMH01000090.1 GCA_002435305.1 Dehalococcoidia bacterium UBA6495 | reverse complement strand
TTTGTGCGTTATACAGGTGGCGAAATTCCCGCGGTGTTTGATCTGGGTTTAACACATCTTCATCAACCAAGGATAGGCGAGGGCGTGTCTCATATTGGTAACTAGCACCGAATTCAAGTGGTCCCCGGCTTGCGTTGTAAGATGCCAAAACTGCTGGTTCCCTATCCATGCTGTCTATTTCAGTGACTCCAATGTCTAAAAAACTCGACGATGTGTTTTCTATCCCTTCTTGCAGAATTACATTGTATATAATTCCTTCATTGCGAATATCTAGGCCTTCGGCATTGCCACGAATCAATTCGATTCTTTCTACTTGTGCAGCCTGAACTCGAGCTAGCGCTGTTGACATGTTGTTAATCTTGCCGGACATTCGTCGGCCATTGATCAATACCTGTGCATCACTGGAACCAAATCCTCGATAATTTCTGCTTCCGGTTCCACCACGCCGGCGAAGTATGGTTTGGCCGCCGGGAATATTGCGGATCATGTCGGATAAGGTTACTGGGTTATATTGGGTGAAATAGCTGGCTTCATAAATAACGGTGGAATCGTCTTGCTCCTGTGCAGATACGGGAAATAATATACAGGTCAATATTACTAGGCCTAGAGCCTTAATAATGATAAATAGCGATCGCTGAAGAATGCTTGGATGACTCTCACCAAATACAGAAACAAAAAATTTTCTGTTCTGTTCGAAGATTACAGATAAATTCAACTTTTAATGCTCTCTGCGGCACATCTCTATATAACTAATATCGAGCATGCGCCTCAAAAACCTGAGCCTATAGGCTTATTTTACAGAATTTAAAGAACTACTCGTCCACCGAGTAATTTGTGCCGGAAAAAGTAAGGGTATCCAAATGAATTTCTCCTATACTTCTAATTTTCGTCCCATCACTGATCTGAAGGATACAATCAGTTTTCCAAACATGCTCGCCTGGCTTTTTGCTCCATTGTCCGGATCCAGATCCAGCAACACTAGTGCCATCTTCTAGAAACCCTTGACCAAGCCGTTTTACTGGTCCGCCTTCCAGATCATCGTTTAGCTCCATTAACGCTGTAGGGCCAAATATCGTCGTGTCATACACGACTCCATACCCTTCTGCTTCTCCGCGCCAGTTAGTATGAGTTGAAATATTCCCTTCCGCATCTTCTGTATAGGTAGTGGAAACATGCTCGAGTGAAAATTTACCAATTTCTTCAGCCATCGTGAGCTCCTTTCATGGTATTTAGGGTTTAACCGAACAGCATAAGACTACAATTGTGCTGCTGGTACAAGTCCTGTGTCTTCGAATTTATTCCACGTTTTAATCTCGCACAGGCATAAAAAAGGAGCGTGTAAACTCCTTTTTCTCCAGCTTGGGGAATGACAGCTTCGTCCAAAAATGCCATGCTTTAACAAAAGGAAAAAGGAGTACAGTAATGAAATATTATCGGTTTCTGGTTGCGTCCGTCCTTGATCTTTGGTGTCAAAGATTTTCAATTAATTCTCAAAATGTAGTCATATAGGGTATTGCTAATTTCATCGGAACTTTCGTTAGTAAATGAAAACACTTGCTTATCGACTATTTGTTCCATTATTCCTGGGATATGCTGCTTTAACTATTGGGCAGACGCCTTTGACATACATTGCGCCACGCACGGAATACGGATTGCCTGATTTACAGGGCAACTGGGAAAAACGTTTTGCCACTCCAGTCGAGAGACCAGAAGAGTTAGGCGAAAAACGGGCGTATACCAAGGTCGAGGCGGTTGAGTTCCAACGGATACAAGAAGTACAACGTGACGCCAGGGAGGCCAATGTAGCGGCTGATCGTGGTCCACCCCCCGCGGGTGGAGATATCGAGTTTCGCACCGATCTTAATTTTCTGCCAGACTTACCCGTAGAGGTAGCTCTAATCAATGGCGAGTATCGCACCTCGCTGATAATTGAGCCGAGTAACGGTCGTTTTCCATTCAGGAACGAAAGACTGGATCTCAGGCGACGCTATTTCGAACTAATGAATACCAACTTTACTGGTCCTGAGGCTCGCCCACCCGGAGAACGCTGCCTCCATCTCGGGCCGCCGCTTCCCACTATGACCAACTTTGACGGCACCCATATCCAGATAGTGCAAACGAAAAACTACGTTATGATTTTGAGCGAGGAGGCGATTCAGACACGGATTATTCGTCTTAACAAATCACATCCTGAATTTCCTATTACTAGATGGATGGGTGATTCGATTGGGCGCTGGGAAGGAGAGACGCTGGTGATCCACACTAACAATTTTCGCCCTGAGCATACTTATAGCCAAATTGCTTCGTCGGCTAACTTCGAGGTGACCGAACGTATCACTGCAATGTCGGAAAACGAATTACTTTATTCGTACACGATCGTGGACCCTGACACATATACAGCACCGATTGTTGCGGAACTGCCATTTCAACGAATGCCCCCTGATCATAAGTTATATGAATCGGCTTGCCATGAAGGCAACCGCGCTGTGGCGGATATCTTGTTAGGAGCTAGGCGCAAGGAACGGGATGCTGAAACCCCCTTACCTGGACTGGTCGAATCCCTTAGAGAAAAATAGGCTGTTCATGAATAACTTATTGGTG
>DJMH01000073.1 GCA_002435305.1 Dehalococcoidia bacterium UBA6495 | reverse complement strand
GGTGAAACTGACAGCGAATACTGAACCGGGTCCTTGAATCAGCATTCCGGCTTCCAGTCTGGAATTGATGTCCTGAAGTCCTTTCATAAGCCTTTGGCCGAGATCATGCAATTTCTTATTGGTTTGTATTTCCTTGTCCGATAAATGTTCCATAGATGATTTGGTCGCAGCCATCGACATTACATTTGCGTTTAAGGTTCCACCGTGCATGACTGTGCCTGCACCAATTAAGGACATTATTTCTTTACTGCCAGTCAGTATGGAGACAGGGAATCCGCCGGCAGCGGCTTTAGCGAAAGTGGCCAGGTGAGGGGTGATACCAAAAAAAGATTGAGCTCCGCCGGAATTAACCCTAAATCCCGTGATAACTTCATCAAATATGAGTAAAGAGTCATTTCGATCACAGGATTCCTTTAAATGTTCCAGGTAACCGGGTTTTGGCATTATGCAATTTGTGTTGCACATGATTGGTTCTGTAATGACCGCAGCGATTTCATCGCCCCTTTCTTCGAAAACTGTCTTTATCGCCTCAAAATTATTCCAAGGCAAAATTATTAGACCAGACTCAGAATTATCAGCAACCCCCTGGCTCATAGATTCAGGCTGAGGAAGCATGTTGTCACCCAAAGTTCTGAGTGGTGCCGCCGTGTTAAATAAAACACCATCTGACCAACCGTGGTAATGGCCTTCAAATTTTATTATTACGTTCCTCTGCGTATATGCTCTTGCCAATCGAAAGGCGGCCTCCACTGCCTCGGTTCCTGAACTTGCGAATCGGACGAGTTCAGCATTTGGAACTAGAGTTTTCACCGCCTCAGCAGCTTCTAATTCCAATAGGTGTTGACCTGCGAAAAGTTGCCCCGATTCGGATGCCTCTGTTACTGCCTGAAGTAGGAAATCGGGTGAGTGTCCAAAAATCATCGGACCTTGGCCGAGGACGTAATCTATGTACTGATTGCCATCGACATCATAAATTTTGCTGCCTTTGGCTTTGTTGTAAAACAAAGGATGGGGTGTCTCTGTCAAACGCACATTGGAATTTACCCCGCCTGCGAGAGAATTGAGAGCCCTGTTATAAAGTTCACCACTGATATCAAATGAGTGTTCCTGGTCCATATTTGTCTCCCTCCTCAAATCACGTCGGGAAGATGTTGGCGGCTTACGATTCACTACAAGCGCCTATAATACACAAACTTACTTAACAGGACATTGAGGGTAGTGAAAGATGAAACTAGCATTATTGGGGATTTCTCACGAGACAAACACCTTTTCACAAGTGCCAGCCGATTATGGTGCCTTCAATATCTATAGAGGGGACGAGATAGCCCAGGAATATCAAACATCACAAACGACTAATGCTGGGTTTTTGCAAATTTCGGAAGATCAGGATGTACAAGTAGTTCCTCTTTTGTTTGCCATTACCGGTCCTATTGGCACTATAACGACAGATGCTTTTGAATCGATAAGCCAAGAAATGTTGTCACTATTGGAAGACCGCGGGCCATGGGATGGAGTATTGCTGTCATTACATGGAGCTGCAGTGTCGGAAGGCTATCCTGATGCTGATGGTGAAATTGCCGAACGTGTCAGGACCTTGGTGGGGCCTGACGTAAAGGTCGGGTTGAGCGTGGATATGCATGCTAATCTTTCACGGAAAATGATAGAGAATGTTGACGTCGCAACGGTCTATAGGACAAATCCACATTTGGATCCGAAAATAAGAGCATTTGAATGTGCCGAAATGATTCGGGATACTATCAGAGGTGAAATTGATCCCGTCATGTGGTTAGAAATTCCTCCAGTCGTTATCAATATAGTTAAACAATTTACAGATGAAAATCCCATGAAATCTGTCATGGAAAATCTCGATAAGACCCTCTCCTTTCAAAACATAATTCATGGAAGTGTGGCTGAGGGTTATCCATATGCTGATGTCGAGGAAATGGGAATGGGATTTATTTCTATAACCGACGGGGATATAGAGGCAGCCAAAGATGCTTCGCAATGGATGGCTAAGGAGGCCTGGGATATCAGGGAACAATTTGTCGGAGATACACCTTCCATTGAAGAAGCTTTGTCATATGCAGATCAAAATTACAAAAGTGAAGAGGATGGTCCATACGTTCTAATGGACGTCGGAGATAATATTGGTGGGGGTAGTAGTGCTGATTCCACTCACATCTTGGCTGTAGCAAAAACCATGGGCATCAAAGGATACCTACAAACTCTGTGGGATCCAGAGTCTGTAGAAGCCTGTGTTGAAGCCGGGATCGGCTCTCAACTCACAGTCGCAGTTGGGGGCAAAACCGATAATATGCATGGTGTCCCTATCAAAGTAACTGGAATAGTGAGAACACTTTTTAATGGTAAGTTTGAGGATGATCGTCCAACCCATGGAGGCTTCCGATATTACGACGGTGGATTAACAGCGGTGCTTGACACTGACGATAACCATACTTTGGTTCTGACCTCCCTGCGATGCGGGAACACAAGTCGGGAGCAAATGTATACCGTGGGGGTTTATCCTGAAAAATATCGTGTGGTGGTGGCTAAAGGAGTCGTCTCCCCCAGACCCGCCTACCAGCCGATAGCAAAGGAGGTCGTTTTAGTGAACACCCCAGGGGTTACAACGTCGGACTTGAGTTTTTTTGAATATCGAAGGAGACGACCGAATCTCTTTCCCTTTGAAGAATTAGCTACCTATTCACCGGGTTGATTCTCATAGGTACCAACTATTCGACTATTTGAAATGGTGGCATCATGTTTGGGATTTCCACCTCTAGTAAGGTAGGTTTGTCTAAGGTGAGAGCTTCAGCAAGACCTTGATCAATATTGTCAGCGTCTGTTTTTATACCTTCAGCACCAAAGGATTTTGCCATTGCCACAAAATCAGGGTTAAAGAGATCTGTTCCAATATATCGGCCATTAAACTGGTGCTGCTGATCCCACCTTGAAGCACCGAATGCACCGTTATTGAAGACCACTGCTACTGTGTTGAGCCCATATCTCATTGCCGTTGAAAGTTCCTGAGGGCTGTACATGAAACCACCATCACCGCAGAGTGCTACAACTTTTCTCTCTGGAAAGGCAGTCTGACAGCCCAATGCTGTGGGGAAAGCGAACCCGAGAGTTCCAAAATATGATGACGTTACATACTTCCTAATGCTATCCATCGGCATAGCTGCGCTACTCCAATATCCGATGTTAGTCATACCCTGCACCACAATTGCATCATCCGGTAAAACATTGGATATTTTATCTATGACTGATACTTGCGGTGACGCAAGCTTAACCACCTGGTCCGCAAACTGTTTTTTTAATCTTTCAGCCCTCTCACGACGTGTTGCCAACTTAGAGTCATCTACAGATAAAGCACTGATCACTGATGTTAGCGTCTCTGAGGCATCTCCCACGATACCCAGCTCGACAGGAAAGTGTTTACCTATTTGATCCCGTTCCACATCAATTTGGAGAATTGGCGGCATGTTGTCTGGTGAGACACCCCTGAGAGACAGTCTTGTGCCGATAGCTATGACTAAATCCGTGTCTGGCAGGACTGTTTTGGCTGGGCCGACTGCGGAATTGACACCCGTCGCTAAATGACTGTCTTCTGGAATAATACCTTTTGCTTGTGGCGTCGTCATTACGGGAATTTGAAGGAGGTCTGCGAGCTGACGGACTTGGTCAGATGCCCCAGAGGAAACACTTCCACCTCCGGCAACAATGGTAGGAGATTCTGCAGATGAAATCAGTTTTACTGCAGCCATAATTTGTTCACTCGTGGCTTTCGGGTTTGGATACAGCTCTTTTTCAATTAAATCGACAGTGCCAGACTGAGTCAAAATATCAGGGGCTATCTCCAGCTCTACTGGTCCTGGTTTTCCTGTAGTCATTTGCTTAAAAGCCTCATGTACAGAGGAAGAAACTTCCGAGATGTCGGATATCCTGTGGTTCCATTTGGTAATGGGCTTAAAAACATCCAATTGTTCTGATACTTCATGGAGCTGTCCCGTGTCCTTGCCTAACATTTTGCTAGGGATTTGGCCTGATATGAGAAGGACTGGACTGGATGAGGCGTAGGCGGTGCCTAACCCGGCTGTAGCATTTAAAGCCCCGGGACCAGGAACCACCATTGCGACGCCTGGTTTTCCTGAGACTTTTGCGTAGCCGTCAGCCATATAGGTGGTCGCCTGTTCATGTCGAGTATGAATAAGATTGATCTGGTCCTGCATATCGTGAAGAACATCAAAAGCAGACATTATTTGCGCTCCCGGCAAGGAAAATATATCAGTTACACCTTCCATCACCAGTTGCTGAAACATCGCTTGAGCCCCGTTTATAGCAGGCATTTTGCACCTTCTTTACAAATTGTTTTTGGAAAACCTGATGGATTATCTCACATAACTATTAACGTGATTTGACTGATGTTGATTTTATATCGGCTGTTGACTGGGATATTCTGAGATATAGCAGTATGTTTGAGGATCGATTGGGCTGTTAATACTGTAGAAACCTCAACACCATTTGGTTTAAATATTTCACATCCCTTAAGTGGAATAGGCACGGAAAAGTAAATCTTTGAGGCCGCCCGTCTGGGCAGCCCAAGACTTTTTGCGAAATGCGTAGCTTAAATATTGGTTCGGTGAGGAAACCCAAAGAATCATTGGATCCTATTTAGACTACCCTAGGTGTTTCTAGAAATAATGAAATCAGCCAAATCCAACAAAGATTTTTTGCAGTCATTATCTTCGAGTGGTTTGAGAGCCAATTTCGCCTCTTCGATCAATTGATCTGCGAACTTATAAGATTTCTCTCCGACATCTGAACCTTTTATGGCATCGACTATTTCTGAATGTAGTTCGGTGTTCGAAGGATTGGTGAGGAATAACTCCACTTTTTCTCTGCAATCTGGATCCTCGATTGCATAAATTGTTGGCAATGTGATTACCCCATTGAATAAATCACTACCGACTGGTTTACCTATTGCTTGTTGGGTTCCTGTGATGTCCAAAACGTCGTCCACCACCTGAAAAGCAAGTCCTATTTTTTCACTGTAGGTTTTCAAACTTTGGACTGTTGATTCAGAGGCTCCACTTAAAATAGCTCCTGATTCTCCTGAGGTCGAAAACAGTGAGGCGGTTTTAAAATAAATCCGTTCAAAGTACTCATCCATTCCATGTTGGATATTTCGACTATTTGCAGTTTCTTGCATCTGCCCTCTTGATAAATCCATAATTGTTTCCGAGAACCTCTTTATTACCCTGATGTTTCCAGTTGCACACACATATGTTGCCGAGGCCGCAAATACGTAGTCGCCAAGGAGAACTGCTGTATGTCGTCCCCAATTAGAGCTGACCGTAACTCGCCCTCTTCTTGTGTCGGCTTCATCCACCGTATCGTCATGTATCAATGTTGCGACATGGAGCATCTCAACGGCGGTTGCCATAGTGACAACTTTAGCTCCATTGTTGGGATGAAACCCTGCGGTAAGGAGAGTTAAAGCAGGCCTAGCTAGCTTGCCAGTGGAATCGAAGGCATGGGTGAGTAATTCTTTTAAAGACGGGAGATCAGAACTTTCAGCAAATTCTTTCAATCGATCATCAACTTGGTTAAGTTGATCAGAGATCGGTTCGAATATTGAAAAAGTTTGCAAGAGAACGGATTCCTAGGTAATACCAAGCCGGCTGACTTCTTCGTCAATCACACTATCTTCAAGTTTGATAAACAGGGCTTTTGGTTCACCTAATTTGCGGCCTTCGCTTACTTCGTCGGGTTGCCAATTCCAACCATTATCGGTAGCGGTTCCTTCAAATCCCAACATGGAATGGAGCTTCTCAACGCTAAATGGAAGGATCGGTGACAGAGTGGTTTTAAGACAATTTATTGTGTTTAGGCAATGATAAAGAGTATTGCCTGCGGAATCAGGGTCATTTTTGGCTGCGCTCCAGGGAGCTTTTGCATCCAGGTAGCGATTGGCCTCCTGGGCTAGTGACATTGAATGCTCCAGAGCTCTTCTAAACCTACAGTTTTCCAGTTCTGTGGCTACCAATAACAAGGTTTTATTTGCTTTTTCGATTAATGAATTATCGAGATTGTCTTTACCCTTGGGTTGAGGAACTACCCCATCAAAATATCTCGTAGTCATCGACAGCACTCTATGGACTAGGTTTCCAAAAGTGGCGACAAGTTCATCGTTGTTCCTCCTGACATATTCCGACCAAGAAAAGTTAGAATCGCTGGTTTCCGGCATTATGGAGGCTAACGAAAACCGAAGTGGGTCCGGGTCGTACCTTTCCAAGTAATCCTTTAAATTGACGACCCAATTTCTACTGGTAGACATCTGCCTTTCCTCCATGTTTACGTATTCGTTGGCAGGAACGTCATGTGGAAGATTCAAACCACCGTATCCCATCAGCATCGCCGGCCAAATAACGGTGTGAAACGGGATGTTGTCTTTGCCCATAAAATAGTACGGCTTGGAATCTTCTTTCCAGTAGTTTTTCCATTGATCGGGATTGTCCGTTTGTGAGGCCCATTCGATAGAGGCTGACAAATAACCAATGACAGCTTCAAACCATACATATATTCTTTTATCCTCGTAGCCTTCAAGAGGGATCGGTATTCCCCAGGTAATATCCCTCGTAATAGCCCGGTCTATCAACCCCCCCTCTAGGAATCCCAAAGTGAAATTTTTAACATTAGGTTTCCAATGAGTTTTTTCGGTGACCCAGTTGATCAAATCTTTTTCGAAAGCACTAAGTTTGAGGAAAAAGTGTTCAGTATCCCTAAATATCAGGGTTGATTCACAACCCTTGTGTTTGATAGCTATCAGGTCCTTAGGGTCAAGGGTGTTGCCACATCCATCGCATTGATCGCCCCGGGCTCCGTTGGAATTACAGTTGGGACAAATACCTTCCACGTACCGGTCGGCCAAAAACCTATTATGTTCCTCGCAAAAGGGTTGCGACATAGTGTCTTTATAAATGAAACCTTTTTCATGAAGCCTTAAGAATATATCTTGCGTAATGTCGAAATGATTTTGTGTGTGTGTAGTGGTAAAAAGATCCCAATTTATACCAAGTCCATCCCAGTCATTAAGAAATTCATTTTGATATTTTTTGGCAACTTCCTCCGGAGATACGCCTTCATTTTCAGCGGTTATGGTCACTGGAGTTCCATGAGCGTCGCTACCCGATACCATAATTACATTATTACCCTTAATGCGATGGTACCGAGCGAAAATATCTGCAGGGAGATATGCTCCTGCCACGTGTCCAAGATGGATGGATCCGTTTGCGTATGGCCATGCGACACAGACGAGAATGTTTTCGGGCATATATTAAAAATCATCTCCTGAAAAGGTCCACTCGAATGGTAGCACATGGTATTTAGGTTGGTTGCAGCCAACGCGAAAAACCGGATTAAGCCGAATTTTTTCTAACTATTCGTTTAAAGCCAATGCCCTATCTCTTAATTGCCCACATCCTGCATCGATATCAATCCCCTTTTCCATTCTTACCGTTGAGGGGACATTAAATTTTTTTAGATCGGATTGGAATCTTTGGGCCTCTTTGTAACTGGTCCGTTGGTAAGAGCCTTCCCCCGTTGGATTTACAGGGATAAGGTTTACGTGGCATAGTAAATCTTCAAGGATTTCACCTAGTTTGGCCGCATGCCTTGAGGTGTCATTTTGTCCCTTCAACAATACGTATTCTATAAATATTCTTCGTTTAGTTTTCTTTACAAAATTCTGGCATGCCTGAAGTAAATCCTCTATCGGATATCGCTTATTGACCGGGATAGTTTCTGATCTGGTTTCGTTGTCAGGAGCATGCAAGGACACGGCAAGATTTATTTGAATATCTTCCTTTGCTAGCCGTTCAATACCAGGAATCAGGCCTACAGTTGAAATTGTTATGTGTCTTGCTCCTATTCCAATTCCATTTTGGTCATTGAGAACCCTAATAGCTTCCATCATATTGTCGTAATTTGCTAAAGGTTCTCCCATACCCATAAATACGACATTTGTTACTCCTTGAATCTCCCCACGAGATCTCTTACCGATATTAACTTCTTCCTCATCCTCTGTTCTTGCAAGCCGTTCCATTACTAGTACCTGTTCGGTAATTTCCCCGACTGTCAAATTTCTCCTGAAGCCTTGCTGGCCTGTTGCACAGAAAGTACATCCCAGGGCACATCCCGCCTGAGTAGAGACACAAACTGTTTTTCTGCCTCTACGGTGTCCATCTGCTTCATAACGCATTAAAACAGTTTCAATTAGTTCCCCATCTGATAGTCTGAATAATATTTTGTCTGTGCTGCCATCCAACGATTTCTTTGACATAACAGTAAAAGAACTACCTATTGAATAGTTCTGAGACAGGACTGACCTCAGTTCCTTGCTCAAATTCGTCATATCGTGGAAGGAAGTTCGACATTCCTTATAGATAGCCCGCCAGACCTGTTCTCCTCTGAATCGAGGTTGCTGAAGACTTTGGAGACTATCGACAAGTTTGGACTTTGACAACTCCAATATTGAGGGTAGTTTGGAATCTAAGGTGAGAGGTAGGCTGTTAATTTTCATAATATTTCTGATATGGGATCAGGTTCAGTCTCGAAATCTTTGAGGTACCTATTCGGCATCAGTAAGTGTATCAAGTACCAGCTTATATGCCTCACTATTTCCAAGTTTGGCCACAGTGGCGGTTTCCCGGGAAATTTCCCTAATTCCTAGCCCTTCGGAGGATAATTTTCGTATAAGTGTAAGGATATCGGATTGGTCCCAAAGATTTGTCTCAATATTAGTTTTTGATAGGACTATTGTGAATTCCCCCTTGGGATCGGCAAAATGAACTAGCGCCTCAGAAGGAGTGCCGTGGAAAGTCTCTTCGTGAATTTTAGTCATCTCTCGTGCTATGAATACGCTGCGGTCAGGAAAGAGTAATGCCACTTTTTCAAGCAAGTTGCGGACCCTTCTCGGAGATTCAAATAACACAACGGGCAGGTTTAATGTCCCGTAATATTTCAAAAATTTCGATAAATCACCTTCCTTCCTTGGTGGGAACCCTGTGAATACGAATCCTTCTAGAGGAAATGGACAAATGGATAAAATGGTGGTAACAGCTGACGGCCCAGGTATTCCAACCACTGTAAAGCCAGCTGAACCAACTTCCTTGACTAAATCATAACCGGGATCACTGATGCCAGGGGTGCCGGCATCGGT
>DJMH01000018.1 GCA_002435305.1 Dehalococcoidia bacterium UBA6495 | reverse complement strand
CACGAGGAATTTGGTTTCTTTCGGAATCTCATACCGATATGGATATCGAATCTACCTTATCCGCTGCCTCTGAAGTTTTGCAATCGATGGCGCTGTAAACTAATTACCCAGTCCTCTCATATATCTGGACTCTGTGACGGTTGCTCTCTGTTACGTATACCTTACCGTCATTGTCTAATTTTACGGAAGTAGGACCCCAAAATAACTTTTCTATATGGGCAGATTCTTCATGTGGTACTCCCCCAAATTGAATCGGGTCTGGTTCCAGATTCGACCGAGATCTGGGCTCTGCCTCTTCGTAATTACCGTCGAAGTATTCATCTGCCCATTTCGAAATCGTGGCTTGGCCCCTAAGGGACTCGATAAAATTTCCATTCTTATCCAAGATCTCAAGTCTTTCGTTGCCCCAGTCAGTCACATAGATATATCCATCCTTATCCACGGCCACCCCGGATGGGTTCTTGAATTGCCCCTTCCTCGAACCCCGACTCCCAAAGGATCTAATGAAATCTCCACTAGAATCATATTTAACTATACGATCATTTCCCCAATCAGCCGCATACACGAAACCATCACCACTAACAAAAACACCCCATGGCATATTAAGAGCATCTTGCCCCTTATCTCCAAAGCTAAAAATATAATTACCATCTTTCGTAAACTTTTGAATTCTGTTATTCATATGATCGGCTACAAAGAGATTCTCATCAGAATCAAACGCAATTCCAGAAGGACCATTTAATTCACCTTCACTGGAACCAGGATCACCCCAATATTTAATAGGGTCACCTTCATGTGAAAAGACATTTATCCGGTTATTCAATTCATCGCTAACGTAGACGTTACCGTTTTGATCTGATGCCATACCGGTGGGCCACCTAAATTCGCCAAGACCTTCACCGTAGCCACCGTAGATTCCAAAATATTCACTGTCGATATCGTACATAGTGATACGTAACTGAGCTGTGGCTGGAGCATATGCCCTACTAACGGTGTGCATCCTTCCATCTTTCCCAATAGTGGTATCTACAGGAAACATGAATCCCCTACCGTCCATGACACATATTCCTATGGTATGGCTATATTTCAAAAAAGATTTTTCAGTCTGCGTTGTAGTCACTGAAAGTACCCCATGAGCATCAAGATTGTTGGAATTCTGGAACCGATGCGATAACGCTTATTAATTCGGAAATCTTTTTAGCTGCCTTCTCTTTGTCTTTGAGCAGATTAATGCTTGGAATTCCGTTTTCCTGAGCAAATTCCACCAAGGTATCGTATATATATTGAGAGGTTTGGATTGCACCCAATTGATCTAGGCATTTATCAACGCATACCTCAGCGGATATCGATTCTCCTTCATCATCGATGACATTTTGGACAATCCTTCTCACACCAGGCTTAGATAGGTCACCAAGGTGTTGAGAAGCAAAATTTACACGCTCTGTCAAAGAACCTGTCTCAATCCATTCGAGACCTTGATGCCAACCTTCAACAGATGGAGGATTTAGCAGTTGCTGTCCCATAAATGTGATCTGGCTATTACGTTCTGAAATACGAATATTGGGGGTGCCAAATTCCTCAGTTGTTCTTAAGACATTACCCGCTAATTCAGCGGGGCTCTTAATTTTTTTGTAATGGCAGGTTTCAGATTTGAAGAATTCAGAATTAAGAAGGACCCTGATCATTTCACCAATATCATATCGACTGTCAAAATATGTCTTTTCTAAAATGGAAATTGCTTCCAAGTCCTGGGGCTCTTTATAGGGCCAAGATGGAACAGGCGGTTCATCAGCAACAAAAAAATGATATAGGTGCCTTGAGATGAATCTGGCAGTGGCTGGTTGTTCACATATTATCTTTACAATCTCTTCGCCATTGAAATTACCTTTATGTCCCAAAAAGGTTTTCTCTCCATTGTCGTGGTCGTCTTCTTTATATTCATATCGCCATGCCAATTTACCGTAGGGCATTATTGAATTTCGAACAGCCAACTGTTTTATATAATCTGAATTGGCAATACTCCAACCTGTGAAGGCCCTGGAGCATTCTTTAATATCATCCTCACTGTAATTACCAACCCCCATAGAAAACAGTTCCAGAAGCTCCCTTCCATAATTCTCGTTAATAGCGCCATTATGATTGTCTACATTATCCAGCCATATAATCATTGCTGGGTCTCTAGATAACTTAAGCAGTAGGTCGTCTAGTTTCGCGAGGCCATGGCTGCGAAACATACGCAGTTGATCACTCATTGGTTTTCCATTTGTTACCTTTGTGTATCCGGTAGCAAAAACATTGTGCCAAAAAAGAGCGATTTTTTCTCTCAACGGTGAATCTGTTGATACCAATCTATACAACCAATAAGATCCCGCACCAGTGGTATCGTGGGTCACAGACTGATCGGGAAAATACCGTCTCACCAACGCATCGTTGATCCGTGACGAATCTTCCGTGTCGATGAAAGAGTCGACGACCTTTTCATAGCCAATTGAAATATATTGGTCCAGTTGCTCTTTTGTTGCACCAAATCCGGCTCTTCTTAGTAAATGAGCCATCAACTTCACATCAGGACTTGTCGTTACCATTAACTTCACTCACCTTAATCATGCCAGTTTAATGTAATTTATCATAAACCTCTGCAGTATTCACGACTAGGGATAGGCTTCTCGTCCGTTTTTTATATAAAATAAAGCCCAGATTGGGAATATCAGAATAAAATGATCTACTTGGGAGTTTCAATTGCCTATCGCTGAATTACCTGGTGCCAATATTCACTTCGAACGCAACGGCTCGGGGAAGACAAGTTACGTCTTTTGCCATGGTCTTGGGGGAAACGGGTCCAGATTTGAAAAGGAAGATATGGATTGGTATGCCGAACATTTCGATGTAATTTCTTGGGATAACCGGGGACTTGGTAGATCAGGTTCCGCAGAAAAATATTCACTACCACTTTATGCAAGTGATTTGAAAGATTTGCTTCATTACTTGGAAGTTGAAAAAGCAATTATATTTGGCGTGTCATGGGGCGGCGTATTGGCTCAAAGGTTCGCCACCATGTTTCCTGAGATATGCTTAGCAATCGTATTGGATTCCACTTCAAGCGAGGTTAATCTCAAGGCCTCAGAGAACTGGTATACAAGGGGTGAAATTGCCCGATTGGGGGCCGAAAGGGCTTTAGCGGGAAAGGAACTGTCACAAGCATTCGATGGTCATAAAACTGCTTCCAACAGCACATACTCAAAAGTCTTACCTGAACACCTAGATTCTTATGTAGCTCAGTGTAGGGCAACTGGTGGACTCAGGGAGCATCCACTGACTCCAGAACTAGGATCTTTAAATGTACCAACGCTTGTTGTTGGTGCCGGAAGGGACACCGTAGCAGGAGCCGGAGGGTCAGTAATATTGGATAGAATTCTACCAAAATCTGAATTACACATTTTCCAGGATGCTGGCCATGGCGTATATACCACCGAACGTGAAGGGTTCAGAAAATTATTACTAGATTTCCTAGGCAGATTAGATTTGATCTGATTCAGGGTCCATGATAATAGGTAAGGCTATTTCTACTCTTGCTCCACCCATCGAACTTTCCGTGATTTCTATGGTTCCCGAATGAATCTCAACTTGCTGAGTAACCAAAGAAAGCCCTAGACCAGACCCCTGACCATAATTATCGGACCCTCTTTTGAATCGGTCGAGAACTATTTTTCTTTCATGTTTTTTTACCCCTATACCGTTGTCATCCACTGTAAGGCGAACCCATTTCTCTTCAACTGACACATTTATCAAAATTTCTAGTTGCTCTGGTGAGACATTGGAATGAACGTATGCATTTTCAAGCAAATTATTGAACAAAACCGTCAATCCTTCTCTCCACCCAAATATAAGCGGAGGAGGATCTGGAAATTGAATATCAATATCACCACCGCCATGGTTACTTATTTGGCGGGCAGACAATTCATTGACCAAAGGCGCCAAATCCACTTCTTCAAAGACACTTATTTCAGAAAGATCACCACGAGCCAGTAACCTTAAAGATTCCAAGGTGGAAAAAAGTCTGTCTTGTTGAACTATTACTTCATTCAAGATATTTCTTTTTTCAATAGCAGGTATTTCCTCATGCTTTTCCAATAATTCCAAATTCATTTTCATACTGGTCAAGGGCGTCCTTAATTCATGAGCCAAATTAGAAGCAAATCCTCTCGATGTCTCCAGGGCCTTTTCAGTTCGAGTGGAGCTAAATTCTAATCTCGATATCATGGAGTTTAAACTCTTGCTGAGAATTCTGACTTCAGAAAGGGAATAAAGGGAATCTTCTGGGATCCGGACTGACAGGTCAGAGGAGTCATTAACATTTTCGGCGTAGCCTTGGAGACGCCTTAAGGGTCTCAGAAGAGCTCCGCATAGCAACCAGGTTACTAGTGCTGATAATAGAACAGATACAACACCGACTGAAATGAATCTCTTTCTAAAATCCTGCATCGTGGTACTTATAAAATCTCTGGACATAGCCACTTGGATATTCATCTGATCGGAAGTAGTAGGCCCGCGCCCTCTAGGAATTTGTAGAGTTTTTGTCAAGACCCGCCATTCCTGACCCTCTAACGAAACATTCGAATATCCGTTACTTGCTGTGGTAACTATTTCAGGAAACCCGTCTGTATAAATGAATAATTCATTATTCAAAAATATTCGTGTGGGGATTTGGACATCAAACAAATTATCAAGAGACGGATTGGTTCCAATCTGACGCTGGACAAATCTCCTCAAATTCAAGATGGTAGAAAGTGTTCCTTCCGATGACACAGCCTGTACTTGCCAGCTCAACCTAGCATCTATTTGTTTACGAAGATCTTCTTCTGTGAGTTGATTTATGACCGTACCTGATAAAATCACAATTAACGTGACAACAAAGAAAACGAGTGAAGTTATTAAAAATCTAAAGCTCACTTATTTAGTACGAACCCCACTCCCCTAACCGTCTGGATGATTCTCTTCTTACCGTCGGCTTCCAACTTCTTTCTAAGATATCCGATGAACACATCTACAACATTTGTATCTACGTCAAAATCATAGCCCCATACTTTGTTTAACAGCTGTTCCCTACTCATGACAAAACTTGGATTGTTAGCTAAAACATGAATTAGATCGAATTCTTTTTTGGTTAAGTCCAAAAGTTGTCCGTCATAGAAGGCGGCCCTACGCATAGGATCGACATTAAGTTCACCCACAGAAACAACTTTGGCATCGTCCACTGAGCGTCTTCTTAGCAATGCCCGAATTCTCGCGAGCAATTCCTCAAATGAAAACGGCTTTACAACATAGTCGTCTGCCCCTGCCTCCAATCCAGCAACCCTGTCCGTGACTTCATCCCTCGCAGATAAAATACAAATGGGTATATCTATATCCAGGCTCCTGAGGTACTTAGTAACCTGAATACCGTCTACCTCCGGCATATTTATATCAAGTATGAGGATGTCAGGAAGATCTCTTTCTATCTCCTGAATGGCTACCTCACCGTTAAAAGCTGAACGTACCTTGAAGCCTTCGAACCTTAAGCTCCTTTCGAGGGCCTCGCAAATTGCCGTGTCATCGTCTGCTATCAATACCGATGAAGTCATTGGGCACCTATTTAATAGTAGGTCGCTTTTTTAGATTTTCCGTCGATATAAAGAAGCTTACTCTCACCTTCTACTGCTGACAGTTCACCGCTCTCCACAGCTGCCGATATCTTCGCCTTTATTTCTTCAATGTCCATAAAAGGCTTTTTGTGGTGCTGGCCTTTTTTAGCATGTGGTCCCCATCCCTTTTCCT
>DJMH01000082.1 GCA_002435305.1 Dehalococcoidia bacterium UBA6495 | reverse complement strand
TCGACTCTTACACCTCTCACACCAAAAGCTTCAGCTAGTTTCATGAAATCGGGGTTATGAACCTCAGCCCCATACTCTCTTCCATCAAACATGTTGACCTGATCTCTCATTACATTTCCGTAAGCGTTATCGTTAAACACCACAGCGACCACGTTGATTTGGTGTTTTGCAGCCGTGGCTAACTCTTGGACATTGAACATAAATCCACCGTCCCCACAAACAGCTACAACTGCCTTATCTGGTTGTGCAACTTTAGCCCCTAATGCGGTTGGGTAAGCATACCCGAGGTTACCGTAATAGGAGGAGGTGATGTAAGTCCTTGGTTCATAGACTTCAAATTTGTTTCTACTGTAATATCCAATTTGAGTCATGCCTGAGATGAATATTCCATCATCTGGCATGACGCTTCGTATAACTTTGGTGAAAGATTCTTGCGGTTCAATTACAGTGCCAGGATTAAATCTTTCGGCTTTTAGGTTTGTGAGCTCTTCCTCTCGACTTTCACGAGGTGGCATCACGTTTTTCAATCCCTTCAGAATCTCTTTGAGAGTCTTTTTGGCGTCTCCATTGATTCCTTCCGTGTTGTCATAATTACGACCGATTTCTTCATCGTCTATATCAATTTGGAGGACTTTTTGTCCTGTCAATTGTTGGTTGTTTAGTAATCTGGTTCCGACTGCCACAACCAAGTCATAGTCTTGGATTCTGTTTTCAAAAAAAGTGTCGTTTTTGAACCTAAAACTACCAATCGATAGGTGGCTTCTGTCTGAAATAGCTCCTCTACCTTCACCGGTTGATATAACAGGTGCTTGTAAAAATTCCGCTAAAGATGTCAGTTCTTTTGATGCTTCACCAGATATTACGCCTCCACCGGCCCATATAAGAGGATTTTTCGCATTGGAAATAAGATCGATCCCCCGACTTACGCTTTCTTTACTAGCGACAGGTCTCTCATATTTTCCAGCTTCCAATAACTCAATATCGGTTGTATCTGAAAGGGTTTCTGGGGGTATTTCTATTTGAACTGGCCTTGGCCTGCCTGTTTGCAGTTGCTCAAAGGCTTCATGTACGGCCTCTGGTATCTCAGCAGGGTCCAGTATTAGTTTTTGATGTTTGGTAATGGGTTTTATTGTTTCAATTTGACCTTTTATTTCGTGGAGCATGCCTCTTTCAAGGCCTATGTGATCTCTTTCAATCTGACCTGACACAACTAAGATAGGAGATGATGCTGAATATGCTGTACCTATTCCCGCACTGGCGTTTTGAAGCCCTGGCCCTGGTACAACCAATGCCGTACCTATTCCCCCTCCTGCCCGAGAATATCCATCAGCCATATAGGTTGTAGCTTGTTCATGCCTGGTATTAATAAACCGTATTCCTGGTTCTTTTGCCAACCCATCAAGAAGATGATAAAGCTGTACCCCCGGCAAACCAAAAATTACTCTCACCCCTTCTCGGTAAAGTGATTTGGCGAGTGCTTCGCCTCCGGTCATTTTTGTCATGAATGTTTCTCCTAGTGCTAGGTTCTGTTTTTATAGCTTTCTGTTGCTTTGCTGAGAGATACAGTTTTCAAGGCTTGTAAGTTGTCTCTATGGTCTTCAGACCATTTTTGAGATGTCACCAAATTATCAAGTGAGCCTTGGAAATGAGGCATGACGTATCGGGCTATTAATTCATAACTGTGCCTCACCTGTTCTCTAGTACCCCATTCTGTGGCCTGAATCATAAAACCACCAAATCCTCCGCTCTGCTCACCTAGTTCTTTGATTTTTTCTATTAGATCGTCTGGTGTTCCTACACACCAAGCCCCGTTATCGACCATGTAGTCTATTATTTTGTCCTTGGGTCCATCGTAATCAAAAGGTGTTCCCATAGTTTGGTGGAAATAGTCGTATTGGTAGGCGGCTGACTTTTCTCTTGCTTGGTCCATTGCTTCTTTTTTGGTGTCGGCCATGTGAACGTGTAAGACGATCCTCCAGTCTTTTCTGTTTACAGTTTGACCGTATTCTTCCGCTGTATCTTCTGCGATTTTCCAGAAGTCTCCCAAATTAGATGCTATACTCCCTCCTCTTACCACGCTAACAGAAAGTACTCCCAAACCATGCTTTCCAGCTGCAACCATCCCTGAGGGCGATTGTGCTGCTGCAACGGCCATCGGAAAATGTGGTTCTGTATAGGGTCTCAAGTGTATTAAGGCCTCCCTCAAAGTGAACCAGTCAGACTCGTAGGTTATCGGCTCTGTTTCTGTAAGAAGCCTTTTTATTATGCCTATCGCTTCGTCCATACGAGGTCTTTGTAGAGATGGTTCGATGCCAAGTGCATAGGCATCGGAAACCAAAGCACCTGGACCTACACCCAGCATCACCCTTCCTCGAGTCAAGTGATCTAACAGAACCATACGATTTGTGAGCATTAGTGGATGGTGATATGGCAAACTGGCAACTCCTGTGCCTAGTTTGATGTGTTTGGTTCGTTCTGCCGCAATTCCCATAAAAACCTCAGGAGAAGATATAGTCTCCCATCCTGCGCTGTGGTGCTCACCTATCCAAGCCTCGTCGAAGCCTAGGTGATCCAACCACTGTATCGTCTCTAGATCCCTTTCTAGTGCAAGAGTTGGGTTGTCTCCTAGCCAGTGGAAAGGTGCTAGGAAAATTCCAAACTTCATTCGGTTTGGCAAGGTCATTTGGTTTTTTTGCTCCTAGTTAAATTGGCAAACCATATCTATGGCAAATTACAGTGGGGATTAAACCTTGAAATGTTATCATCAGGCCTATCCCTTCTTCAAACCCTTCTACATGTAGTCGTGTTCTTTTAGAACCGCAAGATCTTTACATGCCATGAAAGAAGTTCCTTGAAAACTTTTTATCATGGTTATCAATTTATCCAACATGCTTAGTCTGCCTGGCCTTCCTATAATCCATGGGTGCATAGTTAAAACAAAGGTTCTTTTATATTTATATAAACCCTCAAATGCAGCAGACCATACTGAATATACATGTTGAGGGCTCGCCATGACATTAGTTTGATTCAGGAAAGGACTGTAATTGAAAAATGGGTGATCATCTAACTCCCAGTGTATAGGGATTTCAACTATAGGGGCTTTTTTGGTATGGATAAGATAGGGAACGTCATTCCCCATCATACTTGAGTCATATAAAAAGTGATTTCTTTTCAATATTTCGAATGAATCTGGACTCAATTCCCAACTAGGAGATCTATACCCTACAGGAGACTGCCCTGTTATATCTTTTAGTATTTCCGAACCTTGCTGTAGTACGTTTTCCTCTTCTTGTGAGGTCAGTGTGGCTGGAGGTTCATGCATATAACCGTGGTTCCCTATCTCATGGCCTCTTCGATGAATGTCCAATACCAATTCTGGATGTGTTTCGGCTATGAAACCTGGTATGAAAAAGGAAGACTTTATTTTGTGGGAATCCAATAGATCTAGAATTCTGGGTGTTGCTATTGAAGGACCATACTCTCTCATAGACATTAAAGTAGGTAGATTTTTGGACGCCGGATTCCTGTTAATGGTTCCACTGATGCCGTCGAGATCAAAACTTATTACTATCGGGCAAACTATGTTGTTAGGCCAAGGCGCCATTTTAGATCCGTTTACTTTTCCAGCAGTCTGGCCACTTCTTCATTGCAATTTTGAATTGGGATAGTGTATCCCTGCTGTTCATTTCGGATTTTAATTTCGACTACATTGTTTTCCATGTTTCGGCTACTTACAACCACTCTCAACGGCATGCCTAATAGGTCCGCATCATTGAATTTGACTCCAGCTGATTCTTGCCTGTTGTCCCAAAGCACCTCAATACCTGCTTGTGACATTTCGGCGTACATTTTCTCCGAAGCCTCCATGACCTCGATATTATCAGTGTTTAGAGATGTAAGTATCACTTCGTATGGGGAAATAGCTTTAGGGAATATTATTCCTCTATCATCAGCATGTTGTTCAATTGCCCCAGCGAGAATACGTCCGACCCCAATTCCATAACATCCCATGACTATGGGTTGTAGATTTCCTTCTTGGTCTGGGAACATGGCCTCCATTGACTCGGAATACCGCGTACCTAATTTAAACACGTGTCCAATTTCGATCCCTCGCCTTGTATGCAAGGTTCCGGCACAATTCGGGCATCGAAACCCATCTTCTACTAAGGCAATATCGGTTAGTATTTCGGCCTGGAAATCTCTTGGGTGATTTATGCCTGATAAGTGGTATCCTTCTTTATTCGCACCTGCCAAAAAATTGTTGCCTAAGTTGATAGAGTCATCTGCAATCACCTTAATTCCTTCCACTCCTACCGGAGAAGCAGAACCTGATATTAATCCTTGTTCGGCAACTTCTTCTCTTGTGGCCAATCTTAAATCACCTCCACCAATACTGTTTTTCAACTTTACTTCGTTAATTTCCAAATCACCACGAATCACCGCTATAACAAATTCTCGGCCCGATTTATAGAAAACTGACTTGAGAGTTTTTTCTGGGCTCACTGAGAGATATTCGCAAAGTTGGGGTATGGTTTTTACCCCGGGAGTAGGCACTTCTTTTTGGCTGATTAGGGGTTCAGAGCGAACAGATAGCTTGGTGAATTCTGATTTTTCTCCGTTGGCCGCATAGGAGCAGTAGTCACACATTACTATGGTGTCCTCACCTGAATCCGATAGAAGAATAAATTCTTTAGAATCTTTGCCCCCGATTGCACCGCTGTCCGCTTCCACTATTACGGTTTCAATTCCACAGCGCTTGAAAATGTTGACATATGCATTAATCATTAAGTCATAACTCAGGTCTAAACCTTCCGTATCCATGTCAAAACTGTATGCGTCCATCATGTCAAACTCTCTAACTCTTATCAGGCCGCCTCTGGGTCTAGGTTCATCCCTAAATTTTGTTTGGATGTGGTACAAATTAAATGGAAGATCTCTGTAGCTTTGGATGACACTTTTTACTGTTTCGGTCATTAACTCTTCATTGGTTGGAGGCAAGACTAGTTGCCTTCCTCTGCGGTCTTGAAGTCTGATCATATCCGGTCCGTAAATTTCGTCCCTTCCGGACTTTTGCCAAATCTCTCTTGGCTGTAATAACCCTAGTTTTACCTCTTGAGCTCCTGAATTATCCATTTCTTCTCTGATGATCTGTTCTATTTTACGTAACGATCTCCATGCGAGTGGCAAATAGCTGTATACACCAGAAGAAACTTGGTGCACCATTCCGGCTTGCAGCAATAACTTGTGGCTTATTAATTCAGTGTCACTAGGACCATCTCTTAATGTCCTAACGAATAATCGGGATAATTTCATATGATAAAGGCCTTCTAAGAATCAACTAACAGAGTTTTTTTGTTGACGACGATAATTCTTTTTCGACTTGTTTAATTTCAGCCATCAGTTCGGTGAACATTTCAGATTCATCCACGATTTTTGACTTTTTCCCTTTACGGAAAATCACTGCCTTCCCTACTCCGGCGGCAATTCCAATATCAGCATCCTTGGCCTCTCCTGGACCATTGACCTCACATCCCATAACGGCGACCTTGATGTGTGTTTTTATGTTCGCCAGAAGTTGGTCCACTTGGGTGGCCAAACCCCTTACATCTACATCAGCTCTGCCGCAACTCGGACACGCTACAAGGATAGCTCCTTCTTTTCTCAGACCTAATGATTTTAATACTTCAAAGCCAGTAATCACCTCTTCGGTCGAATTATCACTAAGGCTTACGCGTATTGTGTCTCCAATACCTTCAAATAGTAATATACCCAACCCTATTGCACTTCTTATACTGCCGGATCTTGCTGTACCGGCCTCAGTGATACCTAGGTGAAAAGGATATGGGATCAATTTTGACATTCTTCTGTAGGCCTCTACTGTTGTATCTATATCGAAGGCTTTTAAGGATATTTTAATCAGATCAAAATCCAAATTTTCAAGCAGATCAATTTCCCATAGGCCAGTAGCAACCATATGATCCACGGCCGTATAATCTGAACTAGGGGTACCCCCCTTTGTTAGTAAGTTGACCCCGTCATCATGTCTGTTCAGACCACGGGTTTTCCCTATAGCTCCTACTGGAGGTAGACTTCCGAAATTTACCCCTATCCTGATTGGAACTTCGCGTTGTTTGGCCAATTTGACCACCTCTTTAACCTTTTCTTCGTCCCTTATGTTTCCAGGGTTAAGCCTTAGGCAGTCGACACCGCTTTTTAATGATTCTATAGCTAGTTCATGATGAAAATGAATGTCTGCAATGACAGGGATACTTGCGCCTTTTTTTATTTCTTTTAATGCCCTTGCGGCCTCCATGTCAGGCACGGCGCACCGAATTATCTCGCAGCCGGCATTTTCCAATTCCTTTATTTCGGTAAGTGTAGATTTCACATCCCTAGTGTCAGTTTTTGTCATGGATTGGACCGATATGGGCGCGTCCCCCCCGACCTTTACATCACCCACAAAAACCGGTTTTGTTACTCTACGCATTTGAAATGTCCGGTGCCTTCTTAATTGATAATTACCTAAAAAAACTATCCCCACTTAATATTCGGATTATGTCGAAATAACTCATCACCACCACTAGGCCTATTAGTATAATGAATCCAGTCATGTGGATAACCCCTTCCTTTTGAGGGGAAATCTTCTTGCCACCTCGGATTCCCTCAACCAATACGAACATCAATCGACCCCCATCCAGAGCAGGAATCGGTAATAGGTTAACGATTCCTAAGCTGATACTGATTAAGGCGGTTAGCTCAAATATAGGGGCAATTCCTACCTTAGCGACTTCTCCTGTGACTTGAGCAATCCCGATTGGTCCGGTCAACCCAGGGTTTTCACCTTTACTTACGAAACTACCAATTCCGTGTGCAGAAAATGAGATAATTTCACCCATTTTACTAAATGCTGTAGGTATGGCTTCGTGCAAAGGAAGTCGATCTTTAACCACTCTACCATTAGCAGTCCCGATTAAGACCCCAATAGAACCTTGACGTAAAACGTCTCCTACTTCTAACGATGGGTTGTATTGTTTTGCTTCAGAAATAGCTATTTCTTTTGTGGGTTCCGATACTATTTCTACTACCCTATATGAAGGTGGATTTTCTCGAGGTGTTAGGCGTATGTATTCAGAAGTAGTAAATTCCGGAGATCCAGGTAAACCTAAACTTGAATTGCCTTTTCTTATTAACAGCTCAACTTCAGTTCCTCTCTTGGTTTTTATTTCTTTAACAAGATCCATATGGTTAGAGATTCCTAAAGAATTTATTTCCAGGATTGAGTCGCCTTCTTGAAGCCCAGATTCTTCAGCAGGTGAATTTGGTGCTACTCCACTGATAGTAACGGTACCAATCAATGTGTCATGGGGTAGAGAAAGGATGATTGCAAATATAAATAACGGCAATAGTAGATTCACAAATGAACCAGCCAACAAGACAATAGACCGTTTTAGGATTGGCTGGCTGGCAAAACTTCGAGGTTCTGTAGGGTCTTCCTCACCAACCATTCTGACAAATCCGCCAAGAGGAATCAGGTTGATGGAATATAAAGTTTCCCCAATAGATGTTCCCCACAACCGGGGCGGGAAACCAAACCCAAACTCTGTCACTTTGATTCCAAAACGCTTAGCTGTTAAAAAGTGACCGAGTTCATGTACAAAAACTAAAATTGATAATACTGGAATAACTAGTAACCAACTTGGCATGGGTATCAATTGCGTGAGGTCAGTTTCGACACTCGGTTATAGGCCCAATGGGATGCTTTCAACATCTCAGTGGTAGTAGGGTTTGTTATAGATTCGTGGTCTTGTATTGCCTGTTCGATGAGAGTATGTATTTCAGTGAATTTAATTTTGCTATCCAGAAATGCTTCTACCGCGGCTTCATCGGCTCCGCTAAGAGCTGAGGGCCAGGTACCTCCTTGCTTGGCAATTTTCAAAGCAATTTCAAAACACGGATATCTGTCTTGATCAAGAATTTCGAAAGTGAGTGATTTAGTTTTCTTTGGATCAAAAGGGTTTGTATGTGACTTCGGCGCCCGATCTGGAAAAAACAAGGCATGCATTATCGGTATCCTCATATCTGGATAACTTAGTTGGGCTTTTGTTGAACCGTCTGAAAATTCAACCATCGAATGTATTATGCTCTCAGGGTGTACAACAACTTCTATATTTTCCCACGGTACATTGAATAACCACCTAGCTTCAATCACCTCGAACGCTTTATTCATCATGGTGGCAGAGTCAACGCTAATCTTTGGGCCCATTTTCCAAGTAGGGTGTTGTAATGCATTACTTGGAGTGACGTTTGATAAAGATCCTACAGGAGTGTTTCTGAATGGCCCCCCAGATGCGGTTATTATTAATTTGGAAATATTGCTGTCTTCTCCCCGTAAGCACTGCCAGATCGCACTCGGTTCGCTGTCAATTGGCATCAAATTAACGGAGTTAGATTCTGCCAGGGAGGTTAATTGCTCTCCTGCCATTATGATCGTTTCTTTATTTGCTATGGCTATATTCTTCCCCTTTTTAACTGCTTCAAAAGTGGGAACCAAAGCTACATTTCCGGATGTTGCCACTACAACCGTATCGACCCCTTCGTGGATCGCTATTTCAGAAAGAGACATTACCTTTTTGGCTATTTCGCCATTGGTATTCAATTCTTTATGGTAATTGCAGGATATTGCCTGAGGTTGAAATTCTAAAATTTGTTCTTCTAAAATTTGTGTATTTTTATTAGCTCCGAGGCATACTACATTGAAATGCTCAGGGTAACTTCGTGCCACTTCGAGTGTTTGAGCACCCACTGAACCCGTAGAACCAAGGATGGATAGATTTTTCTTTCTCCTGTTCATTGTGCAAAATAATATAGTACTGGAAAAGCCAATACAATCGAGTCTAATCTGTCCAGAGCACCTCCATGCCCTGGCATTATCGAACCTGAATCTTTTATGTTTACTCTCCTTTTAAGAGCGGACTCAAATAAATCTCCTGTTTGGGCCAATACAACAAATATGATACCTAGTGACATTAGTGAATATAACCCTAATTCAGTAAATCCGAGACGAGTAAGCAATAGCCCTCCAGCGATGGCGATCGCCAAACCGCAAACATATCCTCCTATAGCTCCTTCTAACGTTTTGTGGGGGCTTATTGTGGGGAAGAATGGGGTTTTTCCTACGGCTTTCCCCGTGATGTATGATCCTGTGTCGTTGGCCCAAACTATTAAGGATAATAATACAATCCAACCGAGCCCATTCTCGCCATTTCGAACAAGAACAGCGAACGATAGTAATCCTCCGGTATACGATACTGAAGAGACCACACAAGTAAAAATTCCTAGCCTTCTATCTTTACCCCATACCAAAAGTATTAGGATGGATATGCATATAAACGACAGAAGAACTATCGGCAAAATGATGGAACTACGTCCGATGTTAATACTGAGGAGACCCAATAGATAACTGTCATACGTTTGCACAAACGCAACTAATAACCCAGATAGGATAGCTGATATAAGTGGTTTTTTTTGGAGATTTCCACCGGTGATCCTTGCCAGTTCATATGCGGAAACCACTGCCCCAAATATCATTATGAAGGAAAACCATATCCCTCCCATAAAAATTCCTGCCAGTACTAAGGGGAGGGCTATAGCTGAACTGATTAAGCGGTGTTTCACTTTATGTTTTCCAGAAACCTAATATACCCATAGACTTCATGATTCGTCATAACTCACCAAATTTGCGGTTTCTACTTCGATATACATCTATAGCTTTTGACACATCGGATTCACTAAAATCTGGCCAAAGGGTTTCAGTTGAATAGTATTCTGAATACGCAGATTGCCATATTAGGAAATTACTTAATCTCATTTCTCCCGCTGTACGTATAACCATGTCTGGGTCTGGGATTCCCTTGGTATATAGTCTGGCCTCGATCTGGCGTTCACTAATTTCTGATGGGATCACTTTGTCTTCGGCCAGTTTCTTTACTGCTTTCACAATTTCTGATCTGCCACCGTAATTGAAGGCAAGGTTAAGGATTAATGTATCGTTGTGAAAGGTTGTTTTTTCGCATTCTTCTATCGCTTCGATCACTTCAGAAGGCAATGAAGATTTTTCTCCCAGATGGGTAATTCTTATTCCCTCGGAATGGAGAAATGCTAGCTGTTCAGCAATGGAAGATACTGTTAGCCTCATAAGGTTATCTACTTCGGTCTTTGGGCGATTCCAATTCTCTGTGGAGAAGGCGTATAGGGTAATATACTTCACGCCGTGAGCCGAAAATGCCTGGAGCACCCTTCGAATATTTAGTGTTCCTTTTTCGTGACCAGAGCTTCTATCTAGTCCTCGGGAGGTTGCCCATCTTCCATTGCCGTCCATAATGATGGCTACATGACGCGGACCTTTATTTTTACCCATAACACAATTGGGTCACACCTCCATCACCTCTTTTTCTTTTAGGGATTTAATTGAATCCATTTCAGATATGAAGGAGTCGGTGACATTCTGAAGCTCCTGTTGAGCTCTTCTACCGTCATCTTGAGATATCTCCTTGTCTTTATCTAAAGTCCTTATTTTCCCCAAACTATCTCTGCGTATATTTCTTATTGCTACGTGCCCTTCTTCAACAAGGGTTCCAACCAGCTTAACCATATCTCGTCTTCGCTCTTCAGTTAATTCAGGTACGTTTATTCGTATGATGGCACCATCAGAATTAGGAATCAGCCCTAGATCCGATTTCAGTATACTTTTCTCTATTTCTTGAAGAGATTCCTTATCCCAAGGCTGGATGACTATAGTACGGGCCTCAGGCACTGATATGGAGGATAATTGGTTTAAAGGTGTGGGAATACCGTAATAGTCAACATCAAGATTTTCAACTAGATTAGTTGAAGCCCGCCCCGTTCGCACTGCAGATAGATCTCTTTGCAAAGAATCAACACTTTTGTTCATTCTCGCTTTAGTGTCTTTGAATATTACTTCAATATCTTCCATTTTCTTTACTACTCCTCTGTGACCAAATCCTCCGCGACCAAAGTCCCGACTTTTTCGCCGGAGACTATACGGTTTAGGTTCCCTTTCTTAGAAAGGTCAAAAACAACGATTGGAATACTGTACTCCATACATAACGACAGAGCCGTACTATCCATTACTTTAAGGCGTTTTTCTATTGCATCTAAATAGGAAATATTTTCGTAGCGAACTGCGGAATCATCTAATTTGGGATCCTTATCATAAACACCGTCTACATCATTTTTTGCCATTAGCAAAACATCTGCCTCTATTTCTAAAGCTCTTAAGGCAGCTCCCGTGTCTGTGGTCACGAAGGGGTTACCTGTACCTGCTGCGAACAATACAATACGGCCTTTTTCTAGGTGGCGTATTGCCCTTCTCCTTATATATGGTTCGGCCACTTGTTGGATGTTTATCGCACTCAGAGTTCTTGTATTGAGTTTGTGCTTTCTCTCTAGCGAATCCTGCAGTGCTAATGCGCTTATTACAGTGGCAAGCATCCCTGCATAATCAGCAGAGGCTCTTTCCATACCCTCAATCTCTGCTTCGGAACCTCTCCAGATATTTCCACCACCTACAACAATTCCTAATTCAATACCCTTTGAAGTGACTGACTTTATCTCGTCAGCCATATAGTCCAGAGAGTCAGGATCTATTCCGTGACTTCTGTTTCCTTTTAGCGATTCCCCACTTAGCTTTAGCAGAATCCGTTTGAATGGTTTGTCTGGCATATTTGCCTCATTCGCCCAAGGAAAATCTTTGGAATTTCCGAACCCTTATGTTTTCCCCAAGCTTTCCAATAGTTTCATTGATTAGATCTTGGATCGTTATTGAGGGGTCTTTGATAAATGGCTGTGATAACAAACACTTATCCTCCGTTACTATGTCATTTTCCGCCGCATCTTCCACGGTAAGGAATTCCGGTGACATAGCTGCAACTTGCATTGCTATATCGTGGGCTAGAGATACAAAATCATCTGTTCGAGCCACAAAATCAGTTTCGCAGTTGATCTCTATCATGGCCCCTATCCTACCGCCGCTGTGTATGTAGGTATCGATTAGTCCTTGATCTGTTTCTCTACCTGCTTTTTTCGCGGCTGATGCAATCCCTTTCTCCTTCAGGAAGGATTCAGCTTTGTCTACATCCCCTTTACTTTCTTCCAAAGCCTTTTTGCAATCCATAACGCCGGCACTTGTCCGGGCGCGCAACTCTCTGATTAGTTGAGTAGTACTAGCAGGCACGGTTTCTCCCTTGAAATTTCGTTAAACGGGATTTTTACGGTCAGTTGGGGTTTTCGTCAGACTCAGATTCTTCTTCGTTAGGTTCAGCACCTTCAGTTTCTTCAGAAATCGATTCTTCATCGGCATCTTCTGTTTCAGCAGAATTCACTTCCTTGTCGCTTTGTGAAGGTGTGGGTTCTGACTCATTATTTTCAAGGTTTTCTTCTGGTTCGATGACTTCTTCTTCGGCACCTTCAGTTTCCTCAGAAACCGATTCTTCTACGGTAACTGTGGAATATGTAACCATTCTAGGACTCGATTCCTGATTTGCATCTGTAAGATCGTCAGATTGCTCAGCGTTCCTTTGGTGGTACCCGTCTATAATGGCATCAGACATTCTTCCTGTGATTAATCTGACAGATCTTAT
>DJMH01000046.1 GCA_002435305.1 Dehalococcoidia bacterium UBA6495 | reverse complement strand
CGGCTGGATCACCTCCTTTAAAGGGAGTAAGGAAGGCTAATTTAGCCTACCTAGGTCTATCAGCAAACGGGAGTCTGAGCGGATATAAATAGAGTATGATCGTACTTGTACGAGGAACTCTTTGTTGAAACCTCAAGTCTCTCCTTGAAAAGGATGCTGTTATATATAGCCTCTATGAGGCAAAGAAAATTTTGAATTTTGGTTTCCTTCTACTTTCTGGATGTTAAGGTGTATATGTCTCACTGAATGTTTGGTAGTGGACGAATTTTTATAAGGGGCTGTAGCTCAGTTGGGANNCAAATGCGATATGGCTCACCAGAAGGTTTGCCAACTCCCCACGCCTCATACCAGTCTTAATGGCAGTCTCAATTAGTACTAGGTCTCTAAAGGCTGATTTCTTGTGGGACTTCTTATTTTTTATAGCGTCCTTCAGCTTTTCAACATCCTCGTGTAGTACTCGCTGGGGGAGGAGTTTGGGGCGCTTGAACTTGGTATCAAAGGACATTCCCATGTGATTGAGTAATCCTTTTAGCATGCCCCCATATCTGGCTCTGGAGTTCGCCCCAATGTTGTTGAAAGTACCAAGATATTGAAGTGCTGATTCTTGGTTGATTACTGGACATCTGGCAACAAGTGTTGCCAAGAACCTCTTGTTGGCTCCTATATACTTGTCTGAACAATTACGAACTTTGAGGGAATTTAGGTACGAATCTAGTGTTATCCGATTTGCAAGCAGGGGGTCAGGAGTTCGAGCCTCCTCAGCTCCACCACTATTAACTTCTACGCCTGAAAGGTTCCTATCACTACCCCCAACCCTTCTACTGTTTTGTTCTTTTTGTCACCATTAATGTGGAATTAATCAACTGGATACACCTCAGGAGGATGACGTGGATATAGATTTTGCTGTAGGAAAAGCCCAGATGGTCACAGGTCTAACTGGAGCCTTTTTCCTCGCAGTTCAATTAATATTGCAGTGGCGTGTCTTCGATATAGTGAATCAAGACCGGTATAGAAATTTATCTCTGCAATCATAGAAGATGATATGAATTGGGCTACAGCAATAAAAGGTTGGCTGCTTTTTGGCCTTACTGGGGCTGTAAGCACACTAGTATTTAAACTTACCCACGATGTGTTTACTTCCGATTCCGATTTTAGTCTGTGGGAATTTGCGATTTCTTTGATTATTGCTGGATCCGTTTCTTTGTTGATATCCAAATTGACCCACTCTAAAAGTGTTTTTTTGTTGATAGTGACTTACATGACATTACTTATTCCAGTGTTAGGAGCACTTTTTGGTTCCTCAGGTTCAGAACCATTATGGCAATTTGGGTTGTTGGGTTTATTTGGATCTTTGTTCTGGAGTGTACCGTTTTCTATTTGGACGGGTTGGAAATACCGGAAGGGCAAATAACGGAAAGGTAATCGATCGCTGACGAAATGTTAAAACATATGTTTTATACTCAACTGTGAACATATTTTCTTTTGGGGTCATCGACTAAAATGACGGAGCTAATTGATGACAGATAAATTTAGGAAGCTATTTTCATGACTGTAAAAGTACTTGCTGAATTCAATTGTGCTGATGGAAAGGCAGATAAATCCATTGAAATTTGTCAAAATATTTTTCCTGTGACAAGGGAATTTGATGGTTGTAGTCATATCGATATATCAGCTGCTCAGGAAGATCTAAATCGTCTTGTAATGACTTAAAATTGGGCATCGAAAGAACATCATCTGAAATTTTTGGAATATAGGACAAATGACGGGAATTTGGAGAAGCTCGTAGCTCTTCTGGCCTCTCCTCCGGAGATCACCTACTTTGATTTATCGGATGCATAGCCTCACCGGCTAGAGTACACTGGACTTTTCTTTAGGAGAGGTACCCTATGATACATTCGTTTGAACCTGATAAGTATTATCTTTCGATTGGCTCGCATTCTCCGGCTTTGAAAATAGATAGTGGGGATACGGTGAATACAAACACCGTAGATGCCGGTGGATTCGATAAAAATGGGGTATCTGTGGCAGGAAGAGGTAATCCTCAAACCGGGCCCATCTATGTGGAGGGGGCTTGCCCTGGGGATGTTTTAGCCGTTAGGTTAAATAATATTTGGCCCAATCGTGACCATGGTTTTTGTAGACCCAAAATAGCATCTAATGTGCTGGAACCCGGTCATGATAGTGGGGTGACAGATTTAGACACATTCAATTTCCTTCTGGATTTTGATTCTAATACAGCGAAGATTGAAAATCCCTCTGAAGGCCTTAAAGAACTATCAGTTCCAATTAGCCCGATGATAGGCTGCTTTGGTGTGGCTCCTGATCGTGGCCAAGCCATTTCAACTGCTACTTCTGGTCCCCATGGTTGCAATATGGACTATAGAGGTTTTGAAAGTGGGGTCACTGCCTACTTTCCTGTTTTTGTTGATGGGGCGCTTTTCCATATCGGAGATGGCCATGCCTGGCAATCTGATGGGGAAATATTAGGAACTGGCATTGAGATTTCAATGGATGTGAGCTTTACTCTTACAGTGATTCCAAAGATAGAGATATTTTGGCCTAGGGGTCAGAACGAAGATTTTATTTTTACTGCCGGGAATGTGAGGCCATTAGACGAGGCTCTGCAACGTAGTACTTCAGAAATGTTGAGATGGCTTGTTAATGACTATGGGCTGTCTTGGCCAGACGCTAACATCATGTTGGGCATGTATGTTCAGTACGATGTTGGGAATGTCTTTGATCCTGCATACACTATGATTTGTAAAATTCCCAAGTCAGTTCTGCCAAGTGCGAACCCCGGCTCCCTAGTATCACAATCTGCATAGTTATAGTTATCCTGTCTAAGACCCTCTGAACCATTTGTGAAAACTGTCTAAACTAGCTTTGTCGCCCGCAACAGAGATTAGGTTACCTTCGTAGGCCTCATGGATATTTTTTCTGGCCGTAATCAGCAAGGCGAAATCCTGGTATGTGGTTTCAACTGTGGTGATAGTTTCAGTAGATTTTTCTGTAGGCCGATCAAATATGTGGAGTGAGCCCCGCCAGGTTTGAATCCTTAGTGCTTCACTGTCATCAAAACAAAAATCGATTGTGGTAGGGTCGATTTGTTCGAGGTCTGGAGTATACAGCCAGTTAGATATATCAGGCTCTTTCCATACCTCGCATAGTATTTTGGCCTCTGTATTTTGCATTTTGTATGAAGGATTTAGAGATGAAAATATGTCCCAAGAATGCACAACAAGTTCCAGCAGTTTCATTTTGAGCAATAAATATGGGGAAGATTTACCTGCAGGGTGGTACGCAGGAATATGCCAGTTATCTAAAGCAATGTTTTGAAAAACATTTATTAGATCCCATTCCATATTGGATAAGGTATCGAGCAGTTGTTCTAATTTAGGAAAAGCTGTCTCCGATATCTGTATAGCCCGCGACGCAATCCCGTCTCCCATGCTTCGAGCATTGCCAGTTCCCGGGTTTGGCATACCTTCAGTTGGGTTTCCGTCTCCTTCTATGGCTCTAGATAAAGAATTCAAGAAAAATCCATCAATCGCCAAAGTGTGAGAGGAGACATCTTTTATGGCCCACTGATGACATTTACTAGGGATTTCCCACTCAGATGATTTAAGGTTTGATAGTTCGGTTATGAATTTATTTGAGGAATCGGCAACAATAGCAAGAAGTGTATTAGGGTCGTTAGGGGTTAACATTTTTCAGGTGGTGTCACTCTTTTCGCTAGATCGCCAGGTACGGCTTTTTCCATGACA
>DJMH01000084.1 GCA_002435305.1 Dehalococcoidia bacterium UBA6495 | reverse complement strand
ATGTCGCGTTTGAATCAGACCACTTAACCCACTCTGTATTTATAGGCTTGTAACAATTGCTGAACCCTAGAGTAAATTTAATTCCCTCCAAGGAAGTAGTAGAAAAAATCAGAGCTGTTAAAGACAAAGATGAGGTGGATCTAATTCGAAAAACTGCTTCCCTTGCTGACGATGCCGTAACATTTGCCATCAAAGAATCAAAACCAGGTAAATCTGAGTTTGAAATAGCATGGGTTATAGAAAAATTTTTGAGGGAAAACGGGGCTGACGGTGTCGCCTTTGACACTATAGTGGCAACCGGTGCTAATTCTGCTAAACCGCATCATAGGGCTGGAAGCACAATTATTAAAGCGGGTGATCCGCTAGTTATAGACATGGGCGCTTTGCTCAATGGCTATAGAAGCGATATAACACGAACCATTTTAGTTGATGGTGAGGACGAAAAATTTCGACGTATATACGAGGTGGTTTTGGAAGCTCAGATCACAGCAATAGGAGCTGCGAAGGAAGGAGTGATCGGTAAAGAGTTAGACCTAATCGCCCGGGAAGTAATAACAAATCACGGATTTGGGCAAAATTTTTCGCATGGATTAGGCCACGGCATTGGTCTTAACGTTCATGAGATGCCAATGGTGATTCCTTCCTCTGAGCATATTTTGGAAGAAGGTATGATTTTTACTGTGGAACCTGGCATCTATCTGCCTGGTTGGGGTGGAGTTAGAATAGAGGACATGGTATTGCTGGAGGAAGCTGAAGTATCTTTGTTAACTAACGCTGCGAAGTAGTTAGATGGGTCTTTTGCTTCACATATATTTTATACAGGGGTTATCACAATGACGATAGGATACCGTGAATTAAAAAAAGGCATGTCGATAGAGCTCGAGGGTGAGCCATATTCAGTCGTGGATTATGAAAGAAGCAAGATGCAACAGAGAGCTCCGGTGATGAAGATAAGGTTCAGAAATTTGAGATCCGGTCGGATTGTTGACAAAACCTTTTCAGGTTACGACGTTAGCTTCACTCCTGCATCTGTCGATAGGAGAAAAGCCCAATATATATACCCGGATGGAGATTTTTATTATTTCATGGACAGCGACACATTTGACCAATTCCCCATGGGTGCAGAGCAACTCGGGGATACGCTAGATTTCATGATTGAACAGACGGAGGTGGAATTAATTTTCTTTGAAGATAACCCTATTTCTCTTGAGTTACCTACAACAGTTGATTTAAAAGTTGTCGATTCACCTCCGGGAGTGAAAGGCGACACAGCACAAGGGGCGACTAAATTGGCTACCTTGGAAACCGGATTTGGGCTTCAAGTGCCTCTTTTTGTAAATCAAGGTGATGTCATCAAGGTAGATACCAGAACCGGAAGTTACATTTCTAGAGTTTAGCTGAATGCCTGCTTTAAGTGTTTCACAAGTCATACTGCACCTCAATAACCTCTTTGGTTCCGATCCGATTCTAAATGATGTATGTGTAATTGGAGAGGTTTCTCGGGTCACAAGTTCCGCATCTGGGCATGCCTATTTCACTTTGAAGGATGAGGATGGAGTGCTGGATTCCGCCCTCTTCAGAGGCGGAATTGGTGTTGAGCATTTGGAATTAGGCGCGGAGGTATTCGCATTTGGCAGAGTCTCAGTTTATGGTCCAAGTGGTCGGTTGCAACTTATAGCTAATCTGATAGAACCAGCTGGGGATGGCATCCTCCAGGCCAGGTTCGAAGAGATGAAAAACAAGTTGGAATCTGAAGGTCTTTTTGATCGAGAAAGGAAGAGACCCATTCCTTCTTTCCCCTCTGTAATGGGGATCGTTACCTCTAAAGATGCTGCTGCATGGCAGGATATTCAGCAGACGATCGCTCGAAGATTCCCAAGGGTAGAACTGGTATTGGCGCATACCCCTGTTCAGGGGAACACTGCGGCCCCATTGATAGCAGAGTCGATAAACTCTCTAAATCAGGTCGGTGGGATAGATACAATCATCGTAGCCAGAGGTGGAGGATCCCCAGAAGATTTATGGCCGTTTAATGAAGAGGTTGTAGCAAGAGCTATTTTTGCTTCTGCTACACCGGTGATTAGTGGGGTAGGACATGAATCAGACTGGTCCATAGCAGATTTGGTGTCTGACTTAAGAGCATCTACACCGACGGCAGCCGCAGAGCAGGCTGTTCCAGATATAGAGGAATTAAGAGGTAAACTAAATTACTATACATCGCAGATGCATTTGTATTGTTCCACTAGGATCGACATTGGGCGAAATGATTTGAAATATTCGGTGACCAAGCTTGATCGTGCATTGCCAGATCTTGTGACACACAAGATAAGACTTGATGATTTGATAACCAGAGCGAATTCAAACATTGTTCACAAAAATGAATTAACCAAGGGGTACTTGAAAGGATTGGCGGAAAAAATGACTGCCCTAGCTCCTCATACAACCATTGCAAGAGGTTATTCCGTGCTTCAAAAATCCTCGGACGGTAAAATCATTAACAGTGTAGGTGATGTAGGCAGTGGTGAAAATATATCAATCACAGTGAGCGATGGTGTCATTGATGCCAAAACGGTCGGAGAAAATATGGGACTCGGAGTCCCAGAGGAACATCAACTTAATCTTTTATAGTATTGGGCTTTTGGAGGGCTTGTGAGTAACATGTCAGAAAATGAATTGGATGCTTTATCTTTTGAAGAGATAATGGATGAGTTGGAAAAATCCGTTTCAGACCTAGAAAACGGGAAGTTACCTTTAAACAAAGCTTCAGAAGTTTATGAGAAAGGAATGAAATTAGCGGAAGAGGCGAACAAAAGGCTATCTGACACTGAAATAAAGATTACTGACATCAAAAAAGCCTTTGAGGAAAAAATCGAGATGAGTTCTCAAAATGAAAGCGATTTGGATATCTAGACTTCAATTACGTTGTTTTCTAGCACACCCAGATTTTCTATCGATATTATCACCCTATCTCCCTCTTGAAGAGTAAAATCTGGTGGCGGTACTATTGATGTGCCAGTAAGAACAGTGGTCATGTCTGGCACAAAATTACTTTTTATTACCCAGTCACATATTTCCTGACAGGTTCTTGCCATTTCAGATGTTGAAGTGGACCCTGAAAATACCTCTTCCTCACTCCTTACTATTACACAATCTACACTGAGATCTTGAGGGTTTGAAATAGTCTCCGGCGTGGCAAAACAAGGCCCTATAGAACAACTACTATCAAACATCTTTGCCTGTGGTAGGTAGAGTGGATTTTCTCCTTCGATAGACCTGCTGCTCATGTCGTTGCCAATCGTATAGCCGACAATCTCACCTTTATATATCACGAAGGCTAATTCTGGTTCTGGCGCGTCCCATGAAGAATCAGACCGTATTCCCACATTATCAAATGGTCCCATGCATCTTTCCGAGGTGGATTTAAAAAATATCTCAGGTCTGTCTGCGTTATAAACCTTCGAATATATATCAGGGGTGTCGCTTTCACGGCGGCGTTCCATTTCGCTGTTTTTGTATGTAACGCCAGCAGCCCAAACCTCTGGTGGGTCAAAAGGCCTATCAATTGTCCAGTCACCGTCAAAGTCAGGGTTTTCCTGAATTATGTCTGCCAGTAATATCTGCTCCGAATTTCCTGAATCCAATATTCTTCTTGCTAAGTCGTCTATTGACTCTCCAGTGATAGAGGATGCCTTGATCAAGTCTAAAATGTCTGTGACGTCATCTTCCACAGAAGTTAGATTTTCTAGCAATCCTTCCCCTGTTTCTGCTGATAAACACATGTCGCCAATGGAGTTAACTAATCGGTAGTAACGCAAAGTTATTCAACCTCCTTAAATTAAGGTGATGAACGAATTCTACCAAGATCAAAGGTGATTGTGTTGAAGGGGTGCTCGTTTGACATAGAAAAAAGAGGGTGACTATACTACAGAAACCGACAAAGGGGATACTTGGTTATCGTTTATCACCAGGATTCAAATTTTGGGACAATTCTTGCACTGGGAACTCTTCCTGAAGATATCTGTCCCATTCAAACTTGTAATCAATCCGCAAGAAATTGCCCTATTGGTGCCGACAATACAGCCTCGCTAAATCTGGCCTACGGAAGTTCAAAATGACTGTTCTTTTTTCTTAGTTTAAAAGGTTTATCAATGACTAGATTTGTATTTGTAACTGGTGGGGTAGTGAGTTCGGTAGGTAAAGGGGTTTGCGTTGGTTCTATCGGTAAGATCCTCAAATCTAGGGGTATGACTGTTTCCTTATTGAAGCT
>DJMH01000087.1 GCA_002435305.1 Dehalococcoidia bacterium UBA6495 | reverse complement strand
CATTTCTTGAAGTTTGGGTACCAACATACGAACGAAATTTTCGTAAACCCCGGGTAGGTTGGTAGGGGCCAACATAAATTCATCGCAATCGCCTTAAATCTTTAACAGACGTAGTTTTGATATTGACCTTTCTAATTAATCGAATAAAGGTCTTGGTGCTAAGACCCAGCGTCATATGCATGCAATTTAAGCATAACGAACAGATTGAAACTAGTTCAAAACCCGAAAATTCCAACTCACAACGAAGTGAATATCTCCACTAGTTAATTGAGTATCCTTCTTCTAAAAGTTGCAGACCCGTGGATAAAATAGGAACAAATTAATCCACCTAAAGACACCACTACCATAAAAATCATCATCAACTGGTATGATCCCGTTTGATCGAAAACTATGCCCCCTGCATATGCTCCAATAGCGCCTCCAAATTGGTGCACCATATTGACGATACCGATAAGAGTGCCCATTCTGGAAGTCCCGAACAGGTCTTTTACAAATACCACCGCTAGAGGCGCGGTAATCAAGAATGTGAATCCGTACGAAAATGCCAATATCACAATAAATGAGGGCTGATTAGAAGTGCATATCAAGATGAATATAACCAGTCTTATCAAAAAACAAACCACAGCGGGGTAACCAGCCTTAAACTTGTCACCTAAGAACCCTGCAATTAGCACTCCTGCAAGTGCGAACACACCCATTATTGCTAATAAATTACCCGCGAATTGATCTTTGACACCGTTATCAGTTGCGAAAGATGCTATATGTGTAGCCATGAAAAAGTCCTGGAATCCGCATAAGACATAAACAGCTATCAAAATGGCAAATTTTGTCGAGATAGTAAATTTTAGTAAATGTGGTAGCGAATTGGATGGAAGTTTGGTGGGATGGCCCTCATATCGTTCAGGGTTATCTGGCAAGAAGTTCACGAATTTAGCATGAAACAGCAGTAGTGGAATAAGAACTGAAGCTGTCCCAGCAGCTAAATATACATGGGATATCCTCCAACCTACCTCAAACACAATCAATGTCAAAACAGAGATAATGATGAGCTGCCCGAACCCGAATCCAGACATGGCAACACTGTTGGCTATACCAGCTCGGTCCGGAAAAGCCCGTCCTACCATAACGGATACAGACAAAATCGAGAACCCTGAGTGGCCCAATGCAAAAACTATTCCGTAAAAGAATATGAACTGCCATGGAGTCTGGACAATCGCAACTAAGCCGAATCCAAGGGAGGTTACCGCAATAGATATAATCATTATCCGAACAAGACTGTAACGGTCGATTAGGCGTCCATATATTGGCATGACTAAAGCGGACACCAAAAAAAAAGCTGTAGCAGCCATTGTTGTCTCAGCTCTGCTCCAACTCAGGTCTTCAGACATAGGTTTAAGCACGATACCAAAAGCGAATCTCAGTCCGCTAGAAAAAAATAAGATTATGAAAGCGACAGCCAGAGTAAACCAAGCATTTTTAATTGCCAAAGAACCCCTCCCATAAAGGTGTCCGTGCATGAAATCCTGGAGTTCTTAAATTAGCCATTCTTGGAAAATCACGATGGCTTTACGCTTCAAATTGTGACATACGATCTGTTTAAATCACCTACTTTGTTTACTCCCAAATAAGCTATTGCAAGGTCAAGTTCAGTTTTAAGAATATCTAGCACGTCGAATACACCTTGTTCACCATCAACACACAAGCCCCAGAAGATTGGGCGGCCAATAAGGACCGCTCTAGCTCCCAAACACAGCGCCTTGGCAACGTCCATGCCTCGCCTAATTCCTGAGTCAAAGAATACCTCGATCCGGTCATTCACGGCGGGAGCTACCTCCGCCAGAACCTCTATGGACGACTTTGTTCCGTCCATGTGGCGAGCACCATGATTAGAAACCGTAATTCCATCAAACCCAACATCCGCGCAACGCTTTGCGTCCTCAATGTTTCTTACTCCCTTAACGATTACGGGAAGGTCTGTTAATCCACGAAACCACTCTATATCATCCCAGGTCATTGACTTATCACCAGTTCCTGCTGATACTGGCTCATCTTCTTCTGATATGCCATATATGTATTCGCGTAAGTGGGGATCAGACAACAGAAATTCCTCGTACCCCTCAACGCTACCCCAACTCAAATGATTTTGAATTGAGAAATTATTTCTAATCTCACTTTCTCTCCTACTCGGTATCGGGGCATCTGCGGTAAGGACGATAGCTTTATAGCCAGCCTGCTTTGCTCTTTTGACAAAATGTTCCTGAATCTCTCTGCTGTGTTGGTTAATTTGAAACCATTTAGGACCAGTTGTCTCATCTGCAATCTTTTCTAATGAGTAACCCGAGTTAGTAGGAGTTGAGTAGACGGTACCATGCCCATGAGATGCTCTGGCCGATGCTAATTCCCCATCAGGATTCATATGAAGTTGTCCGCCTGCAGGGGTTAACATAATCGGGATATCTATGTTGTCCCCCAAAACCGTGGTGCTCAGATCACGGCAAGCTACATCTCTAAATATCCTGGGATTAACTACTATGTCTTCTAGAGCTTGTCGGTTTCTCCGCAGAGTTATTTCATCCTGAGCCCCAGATCTTACATAGTCAGACAACTCCCTAGACATTATCCCATAAGAAGCTTTCTCATAATCAGCAAGTGTTATTAGATTATTATTGTCCATGACTTCCTCCTTTTGATTAACGATCAATTTAATTCCTTATCCACTCGTAGGTTAAAGTTTCTACGGATCCCAATAAATCAAAATTAAAACACCACCAAAAACTGATGCGAAGGCAATCCAGTGAATACTCTGATACGTTATTGCAGACACTTTCCATATCAATCAAAATATTTTTCGGTTCTTATCGCCTGACATCAACAGCCTAACTTCTGTAATTTAGTTATGGTTTAGTTGAAAAAAGACATTTATAAATAAATGTTAACTTCTTTTCACCGACATATCGACTTCCCTTTTCATCCTAGGTTGCCAGTTGGCTTTCTATCACCCTCATACTTTCCCATTTGCCAGCTTTGAACCTGAGGTAGTACACGATTCCAAGGCAGAGCACATATGCGACACCTGAAATCCATGCAGCATTCAAGCCTAGATGGAAGATTTCAATTATGAGAAATGTAGGTGCTATAAGGATGATGGGCCCCGTGAGACATATGCTTAACATAATGAAAGCCGTGTCCCCGGCTCCTTTAAGAGCTGACGAAAATATAATTGCTAGAGAATCAAATATTGACCAGAGTGCTATAAACCTCAATGATACCAAAGCGCTGCTTTTTATGGATTCAAATTCAATTGGGTCAGCCTTAGCTGAAAATGGATAAATGAATACATTCGGTATCAAAAGGTAGAGCATGGCAAGGATAGCCATATAGGTAAAAGAAACCTGGAAGGCTGAAAAAGTGGCAACTTTTGCCTGCCCGGGCTCGTTGGCTCCTAGAGATTGACCGACCAAAATTGATACCGTTATCCCTAGACCAATCATAGGCATAAAGGCCAGCATACTAATGTTAAACGCTATACTTGCCGCGGCCAATTCTGTTGCGCCAAGTCGGCCAATCAGCAATATGAATAATGAAAACGCTGCTATGTCTAGGAAAAATTGAATTCCATTGGGGAGGCCGTATCTGATGAGCCTTTTGAACAAAGCCGGGTCAAATTTCCACCCTGAGCGAGTCTTATATTTTGAATTATTTTCGTTGGTAAAAACTAGAACTGAAAGGAACAAAAAGTTTAGCAATCCCGATATAAAGGTAGATAAGCCAGCTCCTGATATTCCCATTTCTGGCATGCCTAAATTTCCAAAAATCAGGAGATAGTTGAGCGCAATATTCACACCCGTTGCAGCGAAAGTACACCACATGATCGGGTATGTTTTACCACGGCCACTGAAAAAACCAGCTACTGCACCTTGGGCAACTGGGAATATTCCACCTAAAGTTAGATAAACCCAATACTCTGATTCTAAGATTTGTACCTCAGGGCTGTGGCCAATCAAAGAAAAGATTGTTTTCGGGAACAATGCAGTGAAAGCTATCAGCAAACCTCCTAGGACCGAAAAATATATTCCCTGCCACATGGCTGGTCCGACTTTTTCTGGTCGTGAAGCTCCGATGTATTGTGCTATGAAGGTACTAACGTAACCAGAAGTACCCATAAATAGACTGATCAAAGTGAAACATAACATTCCTGTGGGCAATGCCGCTGCCAATGCATCCGGTGAATACCAAGATAAAAACATCCTGTCTATGAATTGCTGAACAGAATAGGATCCCGTACTTAATATTAGAGGGAATGCAATCCTTAGAACTTGTAGGTAACCATTTCTTTGTCGCCATCGTTGAATAAAAGCCGATTTTATATTGTAGACGGGCAGATTAATCTCCTACATAAAAGATGAAACTTATTAAACGATAACTTTATCAATTTTATCTTCTAAGTTGGCGGAATGGGAACCATTTAATTTTATTTTGGTCAAAATAATAAAAGCTAGATAAAAGCGTTAATTCCAAGGTACTGATAAACTTGTAACTGGCTGATTAATACAGCATTTCTTGGAGGTACGATGAGGCAAATTTTGTATGTTTCCCTTGCGGGAGAAAATCGAATCGGTTGTTGGTCGATTGATAGTGATAGCGGGCGCCTGAGGCATCTGAAGGATACGGAAGTGAATGGTAGACCCGCTCCATTGGCTGCCGACCTCGATAACTCGCTTCTTTTCGTAGGTAGAAGAGATTTACCTTGTGTCACATCTTATAGATTCAATAGTTTGACTGGAGATTTAATTCATGTAGACGATGGCCCGAAACTTCAAGGGGACCCTTGTTACATTTCATTGGATAAAACAAACAAATATATTCTCTCTGCTTACTATGAAGCTGGTGCTGTTTCTGTACATTCGAACAACGAGGGTATTTTCACTGGGGAAAAAGTATGGATTCAGACCGGGAATGGAGCACATTGTATTTTCACAGACCTTGATAATTCTCATGCCTTACTTCCACATATTGCGGGAGAAAGAGGTATAAACACGATTTTGAAATATAATTTCAATGAAGATACTGGAATGCTTAGTCCATCGGAAAGAGAATCCGTTAAACAACCGGATAACAGAGGACCGAGGCATTACACTTTCCATCCCAGTGGGGAGTATGTTTTTTTCTCCAATGAACAAGATAGTAGCGTAACTTCTTACAGGTACCAGGAAGGAGATATGGAGGAGCTGCATACTATTTCTACTTTGCCTGCCCATTATGCTGGTGTGAATACCTGTGCTCAGATCAAAATCACTCCAAATGGCAAATTTCTCTACGCCCCTAATAGAGGCCATAATTCACTGGCTGGATTTTCGATTAATTCAAATACTGGGCAGCTAAAATCCATTGGAAGAACTCAAACTGAGGCCATTCCTAGAGTATTGGATATAGACGGGAAGGGCCAATTCCTATATTCAGCTGGACTTGAAACAGGGTTTATCTCAGCTTTCAGAATCAGTGATACCGGTAGCCTTCAATTCATTGATAGGTTTCAGGTAGGGAAAGAACCTATGTGGATTCTCATTTTGCCTGTGTCTGAATAAATACAGAAAATCTTGCCACGCGGGTAAAGTTCGAAGTCAAAGGAAACTTAAATGAAGGATTATAAAAATCTATCGTTTAGCGTAAATGATCATGTCGGAGTCTTAACCCTCGATAGGCCAGAGGTAATGAATGCTTTAAATCGTGAACTAACCTTGGAAATTCATGAGATTTTGGATGAATTGCCAGCTCTATTTCCTGAAATTCGGGTGTTAGTCATTACGGGAAATGGTAATGCATTTTGCTCCGGCGCGGATTTGTCTAGAATGGGTTCCTCTGGATCAGAAAACAGGAGAAGCAGAGGTAAATCTACTCGAGGGCGTCGGAGGATACAGGAACTGGCCCCAGGTATTCGTAATTTACCGCAACCAGTAATTGCTGCAGTAAATGGGGCGGCAGTAGGCGCTGGATTGTCTATCGCTCTCGCTAGTGATATTAGGATCGCTACGGAGGGATCAAGATTTTCAGCAATTTTTGTCAAGCGTGGCTTAGTTCCGGATACTGCCGCCTCTGCTACGATCACGGCTATAGCTGGCCATGGTATTGCGGCAGAAATGTCATTAACCGGGAAAATATACAATGCTGAATGGGCATTATCCAAAGGTCTGGTGAATGATGTTGTCGCCTCTTCAGATTTACTGGATAAATGTATGGCATTAGCAATTGAGATTGCTGGAAATCCACCTTTGGCAGTTAGACAAACTAAACAACTGCTTCGGGTTCGGATGCATGATTGGAACGACATAGTTTCTGACGAGGATTCGGCGGGGGAAATGCTTTATGACACTGAGGACCAAAAGGAAGCTGTTAGAGCTTTTCTGGAAAAAAGAAAACCAAACTACCTTGGTAAATAATGTCAAAGCATGGTTATTAGGCTATCCAGAGAGCCGTGATATATCAGGACTGGAAGTTAATTGAATACAATGTAGGAGGAGTCCGGCCGACCCAATTATTCAAACTGGCGACCAATCTTAATGGGACGAATGATTTATCCGACCATCCACGTCACAGAGAAAATATTGCTGTAATGAGAAATAAAATGGTGGAGGCCCGCCAGGAGTTTGAAGACCATTTGGAACCTTTTGCCAAATTTTGGGAAGGATTCTAAATACACATGACTATGGGTTTCTCCAAATTTGCCCTTTCTTTATGACTTTATCCAATAATGTAAGGTTGCCTTTCTCCAAGGTGTAACCCATGGGTTGAGGCGGGCTTCCCGTCATGCCGATTCCGGCGACAACTATTGGGTTTGTGTAATATGCATTGTAGGTATGACGTAGGAGTTGCGAAAAAAAAGCCCCGTTGGACGTTTCATATTTCTTCAGCAAGGTAATTTGTTCACTTTTTGGTAATGACAAAAACTTTTTATTGTTGATATCACTAAGTCCCTCGACAAAAATTCGCTTTATTTTAGGAGTATTTGAAAGGGCATCGCCAATGTGTTCAACAACATCAATTTTGGAAGGAGAAGGTAGATTCTCCTTTGTTGGTATAAGTAAATCTACTATTTCACCTAAAATATCAACATTGTTTTTGGATAGTGTTTTCATAAGGGTTTCCGTTAAATCTTTGCTATTGGCTTAAGAATTCTCTGGATTTGGATACGATATGATCTGCAATGTATAGCGCTAGGGCTTGGATAGTGGAGGTTGGATTAACTGCTCCGGCGGTAACAAATATACTTCCATCGATAATATATAAGTTATCTACATCGTGAGTTTGCCCATACTTGTTTACTACAGATTCATCCTTGCTTGTTCCCATTTTTGCTGTCCCCATCAGGTGCCATCCAGCCTCTCGTTTTAGAGGATCATGGGTGATTTCTATCGCACCTGCCGTTTTCATGACTTGAGTAGCTGTTCCGATGCCGTGATCCAGCATTCTGCGACTGTTCTCACTCAGTTCATATTCAATTTTTGGGGACGGGATACCAAAAGAATCTGTAAGTTCGGGGTCTATCGTGACTTTATTATGAATTTCTGGCAAATCTTCGCCTATTACGGCAAATGTTATAGTTCGATTAAATCGCTTCTTGAAAGTTTCATGGTGATTTTCACCCCACGGGATGTGACCACTAAGAGCTGTTGCCAAAGGAGCTAGGGAACGAACCACTTGATAAGAATATCCCCTGACGAAATCTCGGGTAGGATCTGTTTCGTAGAACTCGGAACACATTATATTCAGGGGGCTTGGTCCTTTATGTCCCTCTAAATCATCATCAAATAGGCCGGTCACTATGGAATAAGGATGGAACATCAAATTCTTTCCTACCAGACCACTTGAATTGGCCAGACCATCAGGAAATCTAGATGATGCTGAATTTAATAGAATCCTAGGTGTTCCAACACCATTTGAGGCTAGTACGATGATTGAAGCATATTGTTCTTTCACTTCACCGTTACAGTCATAATATATAGCGCTTTTTGCCTTTCCAGATCGATCAATAGTAATCTCTCTTACCCGGGCGTTCGTAATTAATTCGGCGCTCAAGTCCAATGCTTTAGGCCAATAGGTAACATCTGTACTCGATTTAGCTTTTATCGAGCATCCAAGGTCACAAGGTCCGCAGTTGTTGCAACCTGGTCGACCGTCATATTCCACCGTATTTATTGCAGAATCTGAAGGCCACCAGTGCCAGCCCAATTTGTCGAATCCGAAGGCAATCTTATCTCCCAGTTTTCCTAAGCCAACTGGGGGCGTCTGCCGAGGCGATTTTGGGGGATAGGCAGTATCTCCATTGAGTCCTGCAACTCCCATCATTTTGTCATTCAATTCAAAGTACGGTTCAAGATCAAAATATGACAGTGGCCAATCGTCTGCAACGTTATCCAATGTTTTAACCCGAAAATCAGATGGTTTTAATCTAGGAAAGTGGGCAGACCAGTGGATAGTACTACCTCCGACAGCGTTGTACATCAGAGGGGCTATAGGGCTTTCCATATCATTGATGGGATAGTCCACATCCAACGACCTAAAATTAGGATTAGGATTAAAGTCTGTTTGCCTGTGTATTTCCCAATCGGGACTGGATGTTGAATAGTCAGTTGAGGGGTTTATCCAGTCACCTTGTTCCAGACACATCACTTTCATTCCAGATTTGGCCAGTTTCCATGCAAAGGCCGCTCCTGAGGCGCCTGCACCAATTACCAATACATCTACTTTCTCGCTTTCAATGCTCAATTAAACTCTCCTCCCGGTCACTGCGCGAATGTTTGGGGTTGCTCCATCACACGGATTCTAATATTTCAGTGACGTGTGTTGAATCTAAAAGCGGGTATATTTGACCAAAGACAGAAGTTATCCCGGTAGTTTGCCTAACCATATTTCTGGAATTATTGTAAACCTCAATAGATTCCCATTCTTGTGTGGTCACAATAATTCCGTGCGGCCCCAAAAATTTTCGGTAAACTTTCACTTCTGGTAGTCCGGCTTCAATAGTTTTTTGACTTACAGTTTTTAAAAGTCCAACCAAACCTCCTGCACCGGGCTTTGGTGTGTATGTTCTCTGTACGATAAGCATATTTGCTCCCTAATTTTCGATTCATTAATATTTTAGGAAATTATTTGCTGCCTATTATAAGTTCTTAGCAAATTGAATTATCATTTGCCAACCGCTATATATTTTAAAAAAAATAGGTACATACTCATAGTGTCCGCTCTTACCGAAAAAGAAGTATTAGAGATTTTCTCTGAAGGTGGGAGCCTTGCCGGAAAAGATTTGACTGGATTGAACTTACATAGATCTGTATTAAGCGGTGTTGATTTGTCCGGTGCTGATATTCGGGGTATTAATTTTAGAGGCGCCAATTTAAGTGGATCTAATCTGTCAAATGTGAAATCTTCAGAAGGTATTCTCGCGGAGGCCAATCTCAGGGACTCTGACTTAAGTGGATCAGATCTCAGTGATACTTACCTGATGGAAGCTCGTCTATATGGGTCGGATTTATCTCACTGTGATTTAACGGGTTCCAATATGAGCGGAGCCTTTATGACAGGGGGTGTAAACCTGTGTAATTCATCTTTGGTCAGCGCTAATCTAAGGGGGGCCGATTTGTCTGGGGCAATAATTCGAAGAGCCGACCTAACTATGGCCACGCTTAGGGGTGTGAAGTTGATAGGTGCTGATGCTAGTTTCTCCGATTTCACGTCAGCGGCCTTGAATGGAGCCGATATGACTAGGACAAATCTCTCTGGTGCTAAATTAGTTAATGCTGTTTTGAATTCATCCAAGTTAGAATTTGCTCGATTGGATAACGCGAATCTGACTCAAGCTAGTTTGCGAAGATGCATGCTCAGAGGGGCCAGCCTGCAAATGGCGAAACTTGCCAAAACCAACTTGGGTTTCACTGATTTTCAGGAGGCCGATCTTACCTTGGCTGATCTAAGCGGGTCGAACCTTAGGGGTGCGATTCTTCTAGGTGCCAATTTGAAATGGACTGACTTAAGCTTTACTGAATTTGATAATACAAATTAAATATCAGTTACAGCTAAATTTTTTAAAAGGATTAGTATTCAGATTTTTATAATTGTTTGAATAGATGGGTATAGTTAATTTTCAACTATTGTTACTGATTTCATAGCCTCTCCTGGAATTGTTGCCGTCCCAGGGTCGCGTTCCTTTATTGAATTTACCACGTCCATGCCGTCGGAAACTTGCCCAAACACACTATGATGACCATCGAGATGGGGTGTTGGAGCGAATGTTATGAAAAATTGGCTTCCATTGGTTCCCATTCCGTTAACAACTCCACGGTTAGCCATTGACAATATTCCAGCGGAATCATGTTTCGCATCGTCGTGAAACTCGTCATCAAAGTTATACCCTGGTCCTCCAGACCCAGTTCCAGTTGGATCCCCCGATTGAGCCATAAATCCAGGTATTACCCTGTGAAATGTAATGCCGTCGTAATAACCATCCCTTGCCAGAAACACGAAATTGTTAACGGTTTTTGGGGCCTCTCTGGACAACAGATCAATGGTGATTTTGTTCCCATTGTCCATTTCGATAACTGCTTTGTAAGTTTTTTCTGGATCCAGATTGAATTCGGGAGGCTGGCCGTATGTTTTACTACTCATTATGTGGTGTGCCTTTATAATTTCATTCTTTAAACTGTGCCAGTAGATTCGAACTTGTCGATTATATCCCTAATTTCTCCTGGGAC
>DJMH01000101.1:99057-99593 GCA_002435305.1 Dehalococcoidia bacterium UBA6495 | reverse complement strand
GCCACTAATCTACCAATGGTGGTCCTAGTGAATAAGTACAGTGCCAGTGGCAGTGAAATTCTAATGGGGGCTTTCCAAGACAATGATAGGGCTACCGTAATAGGAGAACAAACCTTCGGCAAAGGAACGGTCAATGTATTTAGAAAACTGAGTAATGGCGGTGGCCTTTACATGTCGGTAGGACGTTGGTACACGCCTAACAAAAGACCAATCGAAGGCGAAGGCCTCACCCCGGATATATTGGTCACATCAAGAGATAGCAAAGAGGCCGATATAAAACAAGTTGACGCAGCATATGATGAAATAAATAAACTGTTAAATGATTAACGGGATAAATGAATGTCAGAAACATTAATAGCGTCAAACCGCCGGGCCACATATGATTATGAGATACTGGAATCCATCGAGGCCGGGCTAGTCCTTAAGTCGTCGGAAATAAAATCGATCAGAGCTAACAGAGTTAATTTGGCGGGCTCATACGCTTTCCCATCAAATGGGGAATTATGGCTTCACAACACCCATATTGCCCAGTATCC
>DJMH01000101.1:94224-98637 GCA_002435305.1 Dehalococcoidia bacterium UBA6495 | reverse complement strand
CAACAAAAAGGCTATACAATAGTGCCCCTGAAACTCTATTTGTCCGGACACTATGCAAAAATCACGATAGGAATTGGTCGAGGGAAAAAGCGTTACGATAAAAGAAGAGCTATCATTGAAAAAGAAAGATCAAGAGAGGCCCAGCAGGCAATCCGACGGGAACAACAATGACAAAAGGGCGTCATCTATCGATTAACATGCCCCTCTCCCTTTTTTAAGAAGGCCTAGCCATCTATCCTCGTCACAAGCATGGTATCCCCGGGCGCGAGAGCTACTCGCCTTACATCAATTCTAAATTTGAGTAGCCAATAAGCTAAAGTCGCCTTACTAACACCAAGGTAATCTGCTGTTGCAGTCAGCCCTTGTTCTGTAACCATTTCTGGGAGCATTTTCTCCAATGGTTGACGAAACCTTTCTTCAACCGCAATCATTTTTTTTGTCTTTCTTGTTACCATCAATTCCTCCGTTAATTTCGACGACTAGTAAATATTATTAACCGAATAAGCCAATGTCAACGTGGTTTTCAATCATTTCTTGACCTTTTCTAATCATTTCAAAGTCCGATCTGCCTACCGTTGCCTATGCTTAGCGCTATTAACCGCACGGGCCACGGTCGGTATTGTTTGGAGGTATAGTTCGATATCCCTTAAATTACCAATTTGACGTTTTCCGTCTAAACTTGGAAAATAATTACGTGACCCTGTAGCTCAGTGGATAGAGCGACTGCCTTCTAAGCAGTAAGTCGTGGGTTCGAATCCCTCCAGGGTCGCCACTCTTTCATTCATCAAGGGTAGGCGGGCACCATCACCCCCCCCTACCCCACAGAGAAGTACCGGAACCTCAAATGCCAAACCGACTTTCAAAAGAAACTAGCCCCTACCTTTTGCAGCATAAGGACAACCCCGTCAATTGGTTTGCTTGGGGGTTAGATGCTTTTGGAGAGGCTAAAGCCCGCGACGTACCCGTCCTTCTAAGCGTCGGCTACTCTTCCTGTCACTGGTGTCATGTTATGGAATATGAGTCTTTTGAAAATGAAGAAATCGCAAAAGCTATGAATGATAATTTCGTAAGCGTGAAAGTGGACCGTGAAGAAAGGCCCGACATAGACTCTATCTACATGTCGGCTGTTCAATCTATGACTGGCCAGGGCGGCTGGCCTTTGACGGTTTTTTTGACCTCCGAAGGGTTGCCGTTCTTTGGAGGTACATATTACCCCCCAAAACCCAGAGGAGGTATGCCAGGTTTTGGTCAAATACTTTTAGCTATTTCAGATGCATACAAAAATAGGCGGCCTGAGATAGAGGAATCGGGCTCGTATCTCCGAGAGCATATAAAAACTTCGATAACAGGGACTCCTGCCACCAACAATTTTGAACCTCGTTTGTTGGAACAAGCATACGAACAACTTCTCACCCAATACGATTGGGAATGGGGTGGGTTTGGGAATTCGATAAAATTCCCGCAGTCCATGGCCTTAGAGTTCCTACTCAGATACCACTTGAACCATCCAGATTCCCGAGCCCTAGAAATGGTCGAAACATCCCTTCAAAAGATGGCCTCTGGAGGTCTGTACGACCATTTAGGCGGAGGGTTCCACAGATATTCGACTGACAAGAAATGGCTGGTGCCTCATTTCGAAAAAATGCTGTATGACAATGCCTTACTTTCGAGACTTTACGTTCACGCTTTCCAGGTTACAGGTAACAATTTCTATCTTACGGTTGCTAAAGACATATATGAATACGTTGACAGGGACATGACCGATGAAAATGGCCTGTTTTACTCCGCCGAAGATGCGGACAGCGAAGGCCAAGAAGGAACCTATTACCTATGGGACCCTAATGAATTTAGGCACCATTTAACCGATTTGGAGATGACGTTATTCAGATCAACCTTTAGCCTAAGAGAAGAGGGTGACTTTGAAGGGAAAACCATTCTCCACTACGATTCAAAAGGAATGGATTTTGGATTCTTGGGAAGCAGAGACCCGAGTTTACTTGATATAAGGAAAAAATTGGTTGATATAAGGAATAGTCGGCAGAAGCCATTCAAAGACAATAAAAGCCTCCTATCTTGGAATGCTCTCATGTCACTCTCTTTTATAGAAGGATATCTTGTAAGCAAAGAGGATAAGTTGCTGGAAAAAGCAAAACTAAACATTAATTCCTTATCAGAACTTATTGAATTTAATTCCGGTCTATTTCATTCATCTAAGGGGGGTCAAATCGGCAGTTATGGCTACCTAGAGGATTATTCATCCCTTATACTGGCTATGCTGGCTATGCATGAAGCAACATTGGACCTGGAATGGTTGGCTAAAGCGGAAAAAATAGCCGACACCTTAGTGTCCTCATTCTGGGATAGTCACGAAACACGACTGTATGACACTCCAGAAGATGGTGATGACCTCATTATTAGACCCAGCGAAAGCTACGACAATGCCACACCCTCAGGCTCATCCATGACTGCAGAAGCATTATTTAAGCTATCTTTGATAAATAACAAATCAAAATATTTAAATATATTTATATCATTAATGAAATCCACTGCCACCATCGCAAGTGAGCATCCAGTCTCTTTCGGTAATTGGTTATGTGTTTACGATTCTTATATTTATCCAACCATCGAAATAGCAATTATTGCAGATGATCCAAAACATGCTTTAAAAATGCGTGACTGTTTATACGAGTCCTATATCCCAAATCATATTTTTTGTGGAAACGCCTATTTCAGCTACACAGAAAAAGCTAGGAACAAATGGGATACTTATCCCCTACTTAATGACCGTGAACCGAAAACAGATATAGCAATGGCTTATTTATGCGAAAATTATGTTTGCGAACTTCCCGTCAGTTCAACAACAGAGCTATTGCAGTTAATTCGACAAAAAACGAAGGTGTCCTAAATCGAGTTAATGCTTTTTGCGTAAAGACCCATCCAAATCTAAAGAAACCCATTGATCTACAAATGTCTTTTTTGCCAATGTTGGGGATTCCCTGCTTTTCGTCCATGAAGGAGGGAATGGCTTACGAACAAAAGGGGCTATGGTTGCAATCAAGTTGGCCGATCGTAACAGAAACCCAACTGCCTTACTATTTGATAACAAAGAAGACAGAAATTTGGAAACAACTCGCTCCCCTAATCCAACTGACTGCTGATCTGGATAATCCTTTCCTTCCGCAAGCTGATTACGCAAATACAGAAGCATCCTAGGAATATCTATTTTCACCGGACATGCCTCTTTACAAGCTCCGCATAAACTGGAAGCAAAGGGCAAATCCTTGGCATCTGACAACCCCGTCAAAATAGGGGACACAATAGACCCGATTGGGCCCGGATAAACCCAACCGTAGGAATGTCCCCCAACTTTTCTGTAAACGGGGCATGCGTTTAAACATGCCCCGCATCTCAGGCAATATAGTGCCTCCCTCAAATGAGGATCAGCCAGCATTTTAGATCTCCCATTGTCTACGATGACCAAGTGAAATTCTTCTGGTCCGTCTATATCAGTGCTTCCCCGTGGTCCCGAGACCATGGTCACATAACTTGAGATCCACTGGCCCGTTGCTGACCTTATAAGCAAACGTAAAAAAGTGCCTAAATCTTCCATAGATGGAATAATTTTTTCCATGCCAACAATAGCGACATGTATAGGAGGCATTGAGGTACACATCCGACCGTTACCTTCGTTGGATACCAAGGCCAATGTGCCAGTTTCGGCTACCAAAAAATTGCCCCCAGTTATTCCCATATCAGCTTGAATAAATTTATCTCTTAATTGGTCTCGCGCCTCTAAGGTTAAAGTTTCTATGCTCTCCGTATGATTCGTACCAATTTTATCGGCGAACAATTTAGATACTTCTTGCCGGGATTTATGTATTGCCGGGGCAATAATGTGGTAAGGAGTCTCTTCCGCCAGCTGCACAATATATTCGCCTAGATCAGTCTCATATGGGTCTATCCCATACTTGATCAATTCCTCATTGAGCGACATTTCTTCTGACAACATTGATTTGCTTTTAACAACCGTTCTAACCCCTTTCTTCCTCGCTAGGTTTATGACGTATTTAGTCGCATCTTCAGCCGTTTCCGCGAAATGGACATTCCCACCGGAGGAGATCACGTTAGATTCCAATAATTCCAAATACTGATCCAAGTGGTTTATTACATGTTTTTTGATCTCTCTACCTTTTGTTTGCAATTCTTCCCAATCAGCGGTATCTGACGATGCCTTAATACGGGCACTGTGAAACCCCCCATAAAGTCCAGCCAAATTCTTCTGAATCTGAGGATCCAACAAGGTCTCTTTGGATTTCATATCGAAATTTTTCGTCACTGGCTTCATTTTTGAGATTCCATATTTAAAGATTGCTCTATTACTTGAGAAATATGCATACTTTTGACAGGAATATT
>DJMH01000101.1:91847-93801 GCA_002435305.1 Dehalococcoidia bacterium UBA6495 | reverse complement strand
TATATTAGCGACTTTTTCTTCGCCCATAGCCGTGGATATTTCCGGGTATTTTGTAGCGAAGGTACCTCCAAAACCGCAACAGACTTCAGATTGGTCCATGTCAATTAATGTCACGTTTTCAAGTGAACGTAGAAGATCAATCGGTTCACTTGAAACACCCAATTCCCGTTTGAGATGGCAGGATTCATGGTACGTCACATTAAATTTTTTAGTTACGTCAGATTGGAAAGGGGCTAGATCAGATATACCAAGTTCTTTAGTTATATACTCTGTAAATTCGAAAACCCTGGCTGAGACATCTCTTATTCCACCAATATCATCTTCGGTGCACACTTCGAGATAATGATTCCTTATCATACTGGTACATGACCCTGACGGAAGCACTATATCTTCTTGTCCACCAGAATAGTTTTTCACGAATTTTTTCACTAACTTAGATGAATCATTCCAGTGTCCAGAATTGAAAAACGGCTGTCCACAGCACGTTTGATCTTCCTGAACACTAACGTCCACTCCCAATTTACTCAAAACCCGAACTACACTAAATGCAACATCGGGATAGAAATTGTTGAGGATACATGTTGCAAACAAGGAAACTTTGGAAGACACAATTTTTGTTCCTCTTAACTTGTTAAAAAGCGTATATTCTCAAAGTTTCTATGCAGCTTAGGGATTAAATAACTATCCCACGTATCGAAAAAGCCAAAACCCAGCCAACCATAAGCAAACTCCCCCCTGCGAACAACCTACCTTCTTTACCTTCTTCTGGTGGGCCAGTGATTCTCATGGTAATAAAAAACAATCCCAACAACACAGCCAGTAGCCAAATTGATAAATTATTAACGCCCAATCCCGCACCAAGCACTGCACCCATTCCTCCCCACACATAAGGCAATTTGAGTATATTTATGAGTTCATTCATACTCTGAAGAATACACTGCGATTATATCGTTTGCAATGTGATAAGCGCATACTCAAATTACAGCTCACCTACCAGGAGGAAACTATGATTACAGGATTCAACCATTCAGGGTTCGTAGTCAGAGACCTAGACAAAATGGTTTCTTTTTACCGGGATGATTTGGGACTCCAAATAGAAAGAGAGATCGACAGCAGAGCCCCTGAAACGGGTGACCATACTGGTATCCCAGGAGCCCATAGGACTTTGATATTTGTGGGAAAGGGTGGCGGCCACGCTTTGGAATTGGTGTACTACATTTATCCGGACAGTCCTAGTGGACATTTGAACCGTAACCAACTGGGAGCCGCTCACGTTTGTTTCAACGTTGAAAATATAGAGGAGCTTTATCAAGATCTCACAAATAAAGGGGTCAAATTCGTAACGCCTCCGATAATGACCGATACAGAGACTGGAGGTAGACATGGAATTTGCTATTGCCAAGATCCTGAAGGAAATTGGCTGGAATTTATACAGGCCGATTAAATGTTATTCGATCTCGTAAATCTGAATTCTGTGACGGTTAGATTCCACAACGTATAACCGATTGTTGTCATCTATCCTTACCGACACTGGTCCCCAAAAAAAAGGCTCTGTTTGGGAAGATATATGATAGGGGTTATTTAAATGATCCGGAACATCCGGGTTCAGATCAGATATTTCCCGGGTCTCCATCTCATCTGGATTTGATTCAAAAAAATCTTTAGCCCAGTCAGAAAGAGTCGCTTCACCTCTAAGGCTAGCAATCACTTCCCCCTCGGAATTAAATACCTGAAGCCTCTCATTACCCCAGTCGGCGACATATATATTGCCGTTTTCATCTATTGATACGGCCGACGGTCTTATTAGTTGTTCTTTCTTCACCGTCGAATCCCCAATCGTTTTCAAATGATGCCCATTGGAATCGAATTTTTGGACTCTATCATTTCTCCAGTCTGCTACATAAACATTGTCTTCTGCATCTAAGCCCAAACCCCATGGCAAATTAAATTCACC
>DJMH01000101.1:41742-91465 GCA_002435305.1 Dehalococcoidia bacterium UBA6495 | reverse complement strand
CCTATGGTTTCGTTGATCGCAGATATAAACTGTTCCAGATGAATCAGTACCTATACCCGCCGGACCGTTAAATTCACCTTCCGATTCACCTTTATATCCCCATTTTCCTAGAACCTCACCTTCATCAGAGTAAATTGTTATCCTGTTAGTGTGCTCATCTGTTACAAGTAGTCGACCTTTCGCATCAAATGCCATCGCCACAGGCAACATCATTTGACCGTCACCATCTCCGAATCCGTAACCAAATTCATATAGATACTCTTCATCAAGATTACAGACGCCTACCCTTATCGCGTTTCTTCTGGCAGGATCACATCGATTCAATACAAATATATTGCCCTCTGGGCCAATGGCAACATCGTATGGGTTAGCGAATCCACGGCCATTGAAACCGTTATTGACTATACCTATTGTTTTAAGGTACCTAATACTAACCGTATTAGTAATCACCATGATTTCAACCTCTAAATTTTCGTGGTTTAAGCTAGCTGGTATTCCCGAGTCGAGGCAATCATTCCCATCAGGCGAGCAACCCGGGCAGATCCGTCTTCATCAGTTTTTCCATTTTTCAGCTGTAGGTCACCTTGGGATTCCGCAAATTCAATCAACCCGTCCCTTGTATCTGCTCCCACCTGTATGGGTCCCATAAAATCCAGACATGAATCGACCAAATTTTCAGGATGAATAAAATCTCTGTAACCAGAAATGACTCTCCTAATTATGTCTTGAACTCCATCTTTTGTCGGGTCGCTTAATTCCTTAGCAGCGAAATTGATACGCTCAACCAAGGAACCGCTATCTATCCACTCCACTCCTTCATGCCACCCTTCAACGGTCGGGGGTGCGAGCAATCCCTGACCCATAAACATTGTTTGTGCCCATAAAGAATGCACGTCCAAAGTGGGTTCCTGATAGCTACCCGCTAATCGCGCCGTGCCCACAACAGATTCTACGGGGCCTTTTACTCTCGAATATCGACATTTTTCTGATGTGAAATAATCCGAGTTAAAAAGCGTTCTCAATACAGCGGACACATTAAATCCGGATTTAAAATAAGACTCCATCATTGCTTTTATTACCTGTTCTCCGTCATCGTCTACTTCGTCAGAGGCGAAATATTGGAACAACCTTGTCGATAAAAACTTCGCAGTCGGTTCCTGGGTGACAATTATGTCAACAATATCCTCCCCGTTGAAATCTCCAACTTCGCCCAAGAATTTTTTCTCACTACTATCATGATCGTCTACACGATATTCATAGTGCCAGGCTATTCTCCCGTAGGGCCATATAGAATCCTTACTTGCCCTTACTGACATGTATTCAGCATTTTTTAAAGTCCATCCGGTGAAAGCTTTGGCACAGTCTTTTATGTCGTCTTCTGAATAATTACCGATGCCCATGGAGAATAACTCGAGCAATTCCCTACCATAGTTCTCGTTGATGGCTTCCTTATGATTTTCATTATTATCGAGCCACAGAATCATTGCGGGGTCCCTAGACAACTCAACTAGTAAATCTCTGAAACTACCAAATCCGTATTGTCGAAACATTTCAATTTGATTAAGTAGTGACCGGGCTTGATTCAGTTTGGCGTAGCCTGTCGCAAACAACCCATGCCAAAATAAAGTTAATTTTTCTTCCAGAGGGTTGCTCGTAGTTAGCATGCGGTATAGCCAATAAGCACCCGCGCCATCCAGTTGTCTCAATTCTGATTGGTCAACGTGATAACGTCGGATTAGATCATCGGGCATGTGATTGGATTCACCAGGGTCCAGCAATTTATCCACCGTGGCCTTATAACCATCGCTCAAATACTCTTCTAGTTCATTGCGGGTGGCACCAAACCCAGCCCGCCTCATAAGATGGGCCATTAAAGAAACATCCTGACTCATATTTCTCACCTCTGAATAGTTATCTTTTAGTGCCAAATCCGATTCTATTAGTTTTATTATTTAGGCATTGACGAAATCAAACTGCTCAAAGTGACCATTTACTATCGGAACTGGGTCCAACCCAAACCATTTTTCAACAATGGTCGAATAAGTAGACCGGAAATCGTTGTTGAAATGTAAATCTCCTTCCAAGTGATCCGCCTCTTTTATCGAGGGATACTGTCCATACATTCCACCTTTAATTTCACCCCCGATGATAAATGCAACACCGCCAGAACCATGATCAGTGCCAGAACCATTGTCCTTGATACGCCTTCCAAATTCAGAGAATATCATCACTACGACTTCATCCTCACGTCCATGTTCCTGCATATCGTCGTAGAAATCTCCCACCGCACCAGACACTTCATCCCAAAGTTTTGCATGTGTAAGGATTTCCCCTGAATGAGTATCAAAACTACCATGTTGTGTATAAAAGACTCGAGTGCCGAAATCAGCGAGCAAAACCTGAGCTATACTTTTCATTCCTTGGGCAATAGGATTTGCGGCGTATTCAATAGCGGAACTATACTTTTGGGGAGCAGTCCTAAGTATATCTGCACCTTTCAAGGCATCCATTCCTGTCTGGCCTAGAAAATTGAGAACCGGGTCCTTTCCCTGTACGCCACCATACATGTGAGCAAATGCGTCAAGCGCAAGCTTTTTTGCTGACTCGTCTTTTATATCTGGGAATAAGCCATACGTGTCCAAGTTACCCACTGACGCAACAGGGACTCCTCGAACCCCGAGGGCTCTTGGTAACCCCCTACCGAAGTTCACACCAGTCAAGACATTTTCAGCATTCGGATCCAGATCTCTAATAACTCTGCCAAGCCATCCTTCGGTGCCTATTTCGTCAGGCTGAGCTGTGTGCCAAATATCCATAGAGCGAAAATGAGATCTATTTGGATTGTCATAACCAATACCGTTTATGACAGCAACTTTACCTTGATCAAAAAGTCTTTTGATCGGTGCTAAATGGGGGCTAAAACCATAAATTTTATCTATAGGAAGGACCTCGTTTTGTTCAATATGGACGGTCCTCCTAAAGTCGTAATACTCCTCATCGCCATAGGGAACTACAGTATTCAAATAGTCGTTTCCACCCGAAAGCTGAACAACAACAAGTGATTTGCCTTTGTTTCCCATTAAATCCCCCTATTGATTTATGACTTACGTGAAATGAAATTAAGTTCTGAATAGGGAGATATTACTACCTAAATTATTGTAATTCAATCCATATAACGAGCCAATGACTTTATTTGTATTGCCAATTTAGTAGTAGTGTTCTCATGTAAATGAGTAAAATATGTCTTCAATTCACAAAAATTCACTAATATGGGGTGGAATCGTGTCTTCATCACCAATTTCAAAAACCTATTCCTTTAGTACCTTGCAGCAGGCAGGTGAGTACTTTCTTAAACAAGGCTGGACAGATGGTCTTCCAATTAATTTACCCACCGAGAAGGAAGTTTCTAAATTTATGGACCTTTCGGGTAAATCTAATAAAGACATTATAGGAATTGAGCCGGTCAAAGGCAGGGAAATCACAATGGAGAAAGTTGCCATCAACTCAGTGATGGCTGGTTGCAAACCAGAATATTTTCCAATAGTGCTGACAGCGGTCGAGGCATTAGTTGAATCAAAATTTAATCTTCACGGGATCACCGCTAGTACCATGGGAGCAGGCATTTTAACGCTTGTGACTGGGCCAATCGCAAAAGAAATAGGGTTAAATGGTGGAATAAGTCTTTTCGGCCCGGGACATCAAGCAAACGCAACGATTGGCAGGGCTCTTCGATTAGTCGTTATTAATTGCACCGGTTCCAGATCGGGAGAAATTGACAAAGCCACCCTAGGGCATGCTGGTAAATATACCTGGTGCATAACTGAGAATGAAGATTTCCGACCATGGCCCAACACAGGAGAGGACAGAGGTTTTTCGAAAAATACCAACACCGTTTCTGTGTTCGCAGGTCTATCTCCGATCCAAGTAAGTAATCACTCAAGCCAAGATCCCGAAAACATACTTGGAAGTTTCAGAGATGCCCTTTTCGCTGCAGGTCCCAACCAAGGAGAGATAGTAATAATTTTTTGTCCTGAACATGTGCAATCTTTCAAAAAAGCTGGATGGACCAAGAACCAGATTAGAGATTTTCTTTATGAAATGGCCGTAAGGACAAACGACGAGTGGGGATTCGGATCTATACCCCCAGGGCCCAGACCAACAGGCTCTGAGATAACACACTCCGCATTGACACCAGAAAGCTTCACATTACTAGTGGGAGGGGGTGCGGCAGGAGCTTTTTCATGCGTTATACCACTTTGGGCAGGCGGAGTAGGATCCCAATCTGTCACAAAAGAATTAATTTAAAGTCATATAGCCAAGTGTAAATCGCAAGATACTGTATGATAGGGAAAAGAAAAAGGGGGAGCTTATGGTTGAAGGAATTAGAGTTTTGGATCCGACAATAGACGCCAATTCGCAGAATTCCCTACTGGCGATACGCCCGGAATCGCTCAATGGTTTGACGGTAGGGCTGCTTGCCAACGGCAAAAAGAACTCTGTAGAAATACTCCAATACGTGTATGAGATTCTCAAAGATGATCATGGGCTAGGGGCTGTTATTGAGGATAACAAAGGTAACGCTTCAAGACCATGCCCTCCGGACTTGCTAGAAAAGCTAGCCAATCAATGTGATGTGATTATCACAGCCTCGGGTGATTGAGGGTCATGTTCTTCGTGCAGTGTGCACGACGGAATTCAATTTGAGAAAAGAGGTTTACCTGCCGCAGTAATATGCACGGAACCATTTGTGAGTAGTGCCGTGGCTATGTCCAAAATGGGAGGGATTCCGGAATTTCCATTTGCAGTAGTACCTCACCCACTTGGAAGTTTGGATGAAAACTCATTGAGAGAAAGGGCCAAGGAAGTAGCCGGGGATATTGTCAAAATACTACTAGAAGGTTAACCGCACGGCTTCCCCTAAACCATATAATTCATCTTCTGGACAATTAATACACCAAAGGATTCTTCACCTTTGATAACAACCCTGCCGTCCGCAATAGCCGTATCTGGATCCCACCTACCGCAAGCCAAACAAAGAAAGGCTTCACTACCCATCTCCAGCTTAATTGTTGCCTGAGGTAATTCAGGTACTAGCACCGCTCTTTTTTCCACAACTTTTACTCCTATATCAAAGGAGTGTGGTCCGTGAATCTTAAATCTGACAGAGCTTCCTTCCGGGGCATTGACTTTTTTACCAAAAACATATGGCATAACATTGGCCATTCTTTGGAAAGAATGTTCAGCTACTGGACCTGAAAGGTTTCCCTGTTTTCCAATTGCCCGACGAATGTCTTGTTCGTGTATCCAACAATCAAAAAGCCTCACTGAAACCTGATCTGCCACACTTCCTTGCCCAATCGGAGACTCGGCGGCAGATCTGAAGTCAGACTGAGACTCCAAGATAATGAGTCTTTCTGCATTGACATTTCGGAATTCTTGTATCAATTCCTTTACCGTATTAGAGCGTCTCGACACCACATCTACCTCATTCTTAAATCCTTGGTCATTCCTAAGGTGGCTGGTATCTCGCAGATCCACATTCGGCACATCCCGGCCAAGCAACCTGTGTTCAATTCCAATTAGGTGAGCGATACAATCTTTGACCGTCCAGGTGGGACAATCTGTACTAGTGTTCCAGTCATCCACATTTAAGGTAGCACAGAGATCTTCCAACGATTGCCATACTGACTTCTGTAAATTCAGTAAAGCCTCTTTTTGAGTAGCCATGATTTAGTCTATTTATCCCTATCCGATACCCATCTTCACTATGAAATCGAATTCGTCTTTCCCGACGGGTTGGACCGACAAACGGGAATTTCTTACTAGAACCATTTCCGAAAGCTCAGGGATTTTTTTGATATCTTGAAGGGATATAGGCGTCTTAAATGTCAACTCAGCCTTGATATCAACCATAAACCATATCGGGTTGTCTGGAGTACTTTTAGTATCTGGATGTTTTGAATCCGGGTCCCAAGCCGTGAAATCCGCATATCCATCCTTGACTACTACGGCGGTTCCAACAACAGCAGAAGGTTTTGAATTTGAGTGGTAAAACAATACACCATCGCCAATTTTTATCTCATCCCGTAGGAGATTTCTAGCTTGATAATTCCTAACCCCGTCCCATTCGGCTGTGGCCTTGTGTTCGGATTTAAGTTCTTCAAAGGAATAATCAGACGGTTCTGACTTCAGCAGCCAATATTTCTTTTCTCTCATTCTCTCCTCCGCTGGAACGTCGGGATGAATTATACGCACATCCCCTACCATTTCTTGTAATTCCTTTCCAGAAGTTCTAATACGCTGGAGGCTTCAACAGCCGAACGTCCGACAGGCTCCTTTTCTAAGAATCTCTTGAGATCCTCTATAGATTGCTTTTGATGGCCTATCCTAAAGCCTATCATCCCCCTATCTCTAATCTCAAAAACGTTGTCCGGCTCAAGGCCAACTATTAAATCTATAACCCTGTAGGCTTGTTTACTTTTACCTTCATTTAAGTAAATGTATTTCAAATTTCGCAACAATCTTACAACTATGTATTTGTCATCTACTGGCAACAAATAACGTTCGTCCCAAGTGATCGAAGCCGATATATGATCATTAAAGATTTTCTCACATTCATCTTTACTCAACACCGTCCCGTTATTGAATACGTCTATGTAAAATGTTTCAGTTTCATCATTAGCACGAACAAGGAAATGTCCTGGCATCCCAATCCCTTCAACATCGATCCCCAGCCTAGAGGCAATCTCCATGTAAACTATGGCTAGGGTAATTGGTATCCCTTGGCGCCTGTTCAAAACTTCATTTAGGAAACTATTTTTGTGATCGTAATAATTTTTAACATTCCCTGAGAAACGTAGTTCTGAAAAAAAATACTCACTGATTTCATTTAGCTTTTGCAAAAGGCTTGAATTTGACTGAATTCTCCGGGACAACACTGATTCCAATTGTGTGAATGAGGCCAATTCATCATCAACGTTGATTTCTGGATATTCCAAGGTTGAAACTAGTAACCCTAAAGCAGCTAAACTCACCGAGGTATTATTTAACTCTGTCTGTATCCTGCAAAGTAATTTCAATCCTGCACCCATAGGTTACCCGAGACAATACATCAGCCATATGGCGGGAGCGCGAGGGAGTCGAACCCACCGCACCAATCGAAGGATTGCTGCCAACGGAGTTGAAGTCCGCAGAGACCACCAGGCCTCATCCGCTCCCAGGTTAAGTTGTTCCCCAGCATTGAATAGGTAATTTAATAAAGTTATCCAGAAAGGGCGTCATCAATTTTCTTTTGAATTATGGATTTGGGAACAGCGCCCACTATTTGGTCGACTGGTTTCCCGTCATTAAATATCAAAAGAGCAGGGATTCCTCTGATGTTGTAGTCCAAAGAAGTTTGTCCATTGCTATCGACGTCTAATTTTCCCACTTTGATTTTACCTTCATACTCATCAGCTATCTGCTGAACTACAGGGGCTATCATCTTGCATGGCTGGCACCAATCAGCCCAGAAATCAATGAGCACAGGTATATCTGAGTTTAGCACTTCTTCCTGAAAATTACTGTCCGTTATTTCAACAGTGTCGGCCATGACATATTCTCCTTACCACCTGAGTAGGTCTTTAATTTAACGTATCTCGCTTGTCTGCAATTTAACTCTAATTGTTGTCTTTCCAATAGTCGATGAAATCTACTGGTATGTATTCAACTTCATCCCAAAATATTGTACCTAAAATCAGTCCCTTTGGCACATCAAAAACCAAACTGCCCGATACCTGAAAGCCTTTTGCTAGCTCTATTTCCCCCCATAAAACCGGCGTTATTTCTAAGACATCAGGATCTGCTTTTATAGCTCCCGAAATCTCCTTGGAACGTGCGAAGGGATCTATTGCATTAGATTTCTTTCCCCTCCGATCACCAAGTGTCGCAGCATCTGGGTCCACAGATATCGGTATAACCGTACTGCTTCTATTAACTATCGTCGCGTTAACAACGGCTAATTTCCTGTTCGATGCACTGGGTGTTATGATCCTCGTGATGCCGTCTTGGGTATAAAAAGCCTTGGAAACAACTTGAGGTCGTGAGGCATGTATTTCAAGGTTCCTGCCAGTTCTTCCCATATCTAATTGTTCCGAGTTACAGGACACAAACACAGTGATTGAGATTAAACAGGCCGACAGGACAGCCAAAACCGATCTAAAATTAATGAAATTAACCATAGCTTCTCTAAATGTTTTAACTCTTAAAATACAGGCTCGACAATCTATCACATCGTAAATCAAGGATGGGCCGATAAGGAAGGCAAATCACGAAGCTTTTTTATGAGATTCGGAAGCACCTCCATAAGATAATTTACATCTTCGTCAGAGTTATCCCGACCCAAAGTGATTCTAAGGGTACCTTGAGCTAACTCAGCGGAATGGCCTATCGCTAGCAAAACATGAGACGGCTCCAGTGAAGCTGATGAACATGCACTTCCACTAGAAGCACAAATTCCAGCAAAATCTAAGCCTAGAAGAATAGGTTCGCCCTCGACCCCGTGGAAAGATACACTGACATTATTAGGAAGTCGGTCGGTTAAATGACCGTTTACAGTCATCCCTTCGACTTCATCTCTTAGTTCTCTAATTATCCTATCCCGCTTGGCAGATAAGCTAACCCTTAGTTCTTCCCTATCCTTTACCGCTAGCTCTAAAGCCTTTGCCAACCCTACTATTCCTGGTACGTTCTCGGTGCCAGATCGATTCTGTCGTTCCTGACCACCTCCCATTATCAAGGGTTCAAAAGGGGTACCTCTCCTCAAATAGAGAAGCCCGGCGCCTCTCGGTCCATGAAATTTATGGCCAGAAGCACTTAGCATATCAACCCCTAAATCTTTTACATTTACCTCTAGTGAGCCAGCCGCCTGCACTGCATCTGTGTGAACCAATATGGTCTTCCCTTTTTCCCGGGCTAATGATTTGACAGATTCTGCAATCTTTTTGATAGGTTGTATTGTTCCAATCTCATTGTTTGCCATCATCACACTGACAAGAATAGTGTCGTCTCTTATAGATTCCAAAACCTCATCTACTGAAACGGTCCCATAGGAATCAACAGGCAGATAAGTTACATCAAATCCAAATTGTTCCATCTGCTGACAAGTATGCAAAACGGCATGATGTTCAATTTCAGTCGTTATAATGTGAGTACCCAAATTACGCATTGCCGAGGCAGCGCCTTTAATTGCGGCATTATCTGACTCTGTCCCACCACTAGTAAATACTATTTCGCTAATTCTCGCGCCAAGTATCCGTGCGACTGATTCTCGGGATTCATCAACCGCCTTCCTCGCCTCCTGGGCCAGGGTATATATACTTGAAGGATTCCCATAGCTGAATTGCAAATATGGCAACATGGCATCCAAGACTTCAGGTCTCATGCGAGTAGTCGCGGCGTGATCAAAATATATGATTCTATTTTCCGCCTGTGTCATGTAATCAATCCTCCCAATCACTACCAAACGTTCCTCTATAAATATTAGCATGCATATTTCCTATAGATAGGTCTGGCAAAAAGGTGAAATTATCATTGTAATTGTGAAGGAGGTTAAAATATGCTTGTACACTGGAACCGGTTAGATTAACATTCCTCAGTTCTCTTCTTACCGCCAACCAATTCAGGGTAAAATATGGTGCGTAGGAATTAAGGATTACATAAGTGATTGATGCGATAGACATAACTAAATATTACGGTGATTTCCCTGCCATAACGGGTCTGAATTTTTCGGTAGAACAAGGAGAAATCCTTGGTTTCCTCGGACCTAATGGGGCTGGTAAGTCGACCGCTATGAAAATATTAACCGGATTTATTCCACCTTCGTCCGGTACGGCCAAAATAGCGGGATATGACATTGTTGAACAGTCCCTGCTTGCTAGAAGGCACATAGGATACCTACCGGAAACAGTACCACTTTACGAGGACATGGGGGTCAGTGATTACCTGTCCTTCATGGGCCAAATCAGGGGAATGTCTTCATCACAATTAAAAAAACGGATAGACGAAGTAGTTGAACTCTGCAGGCTTGAAGAATATAGAAATACTATTATCGGCAAACTCTCTAAAGGGTATCGACAAAGAGTCGGAATATCACAGGCAATATTGCATGAACCCGATGTTTTAGTTTTGGATGAACCCACCATAGGAATTGATCCGATCCAAGTGGTAGAAACTAGGCAATTAATAAAAAATCTAGGCGAAGAACACACTTTGATATTAAGTTCACACATTCTTCCGGAAGTAAGCATGATCTGTGACAGAGTCATCATTATTCACGAAGGGCAAATCGTTGCTGTAGACGATCCTAGCAACTTAGGCACCAATTTATCAGGGATAGAAAGGGTGGAAATTGAAGTTAAAGGGCCTAATAGGGAAATACTCCCTGCGCTGGAAGAATTAGACGGAATACAATCAATCGAAAGAATTCCAGTAACAGGGGGAGCTTATCACAGGTATCATATTACAGTAGATATAGGACGAGATCTTCGGCACGATTTAGCCAAAGTAGTTGTGGCTAACGGGTGGGAACTTTTCAAACTGCAATCTCTTGGTATGTCTTTAGAAGAAATATTCCTGAGGCTCACAATAGAGGAAGAGGAACTACCCAGTCCACCGGGGGAAGCTTCTTGACAAATTTAATCGCTATCACCCGAAAAGAAGCAAAAGCCTATTTTTCGACTCCCTCTGCCTACATAGTCGGAGCTATGTTCTTAGTTATAATTGGGGTGTTTTTTGTATTTGATGTGAGTAAGCCATTTGCTGAGGCCGGAGTGAGAGGACTTTCCGATTGGGCAAGTTTTTTCATTGTGTTCCTAGCACCTCTCATTACAATGAAGCTGCTAGCTGAGGAGCAAAAATTAGGGACCCTGGAATTATTATTAACAGCCCCAGTCCGGGAATGGGAAGTGGTTTTAGGCAAATATCTCGCTAGCTTCTTGATGCTTTTAGCAATCCAATCGGTAACTTTCTATTACGTTTTCATCGTCTATTTTTTCGGCAATCCGGACACCGGCCCAGTAATCAGTGCCTATCTCGGATTAGTCCTACATGGAGCGGCGGCTCTGGCAATCGGTATGCTAGGTTCATCCCTTTCAGGTAACCAAATAGTATCAGCTGTAGTCGCAACAGCTATATTGCTGATATTTACGTTTATAAACAGGGTTTCATCATTGATGGATGGGGCTCCTGCAGAATTCATCAATGCACTCTCCTTTAATCCTAAGTTATTGGATTTCAGCAGAGGGGTTATCGACCTATTTCATGTAGTCTACTTCCTGAGCATTGTAGCGATATTTTTATTCCTATCGATACGTTCCCTCGAAACAAGAAGGTGGAGGTAGGAATGGCACTTCAACCTCAAATAGATGATGATTCTTATGCCAAAATAATATTATCGTCCATCAAATCTCCAAACTTTTGGAGCATTATATTAGGATTCGTAGGCATATTCGCAGTCATTCTTGGCGGTTCAATTCATTTAGCTTTTGATGATCTCAAAGATTTATCGCTGTGGGTTCTCATGGCCGGCACCGGACTAATATTACTAGCACTAGTACTATCACCAAGAGCAGTGGCAATGTTCCTTGCCGGAAGAAAAGGAAGATACGGTGTAAACGTGGCCATTATGACACTGGCATTCTTTGTAATTCTCCTAATAGCCAATTATTTAATGTATCAAAACCCAAAGAGGATTGATGTGACGGCCACAAGGTTTTTCACACTTTCTGAACAGACTTATGGAATATTGGATAACCTTTCCAAAAACAATCAGTCAGTTCATGCCTATGCTTTCTTCGTGTCCTCAGTTTCCTCAGACAACCAACGGCAATCAGCTGAAGACCTGTTAAACGAATTTGACAGGAGATCTACCAATTTCAGTTTTTCATTTGTGGATCCTGAGCTAAACAGGACGGAAGCATTGAGATATAACGTGACGACTTACCCCTCAATTGTGTTTGAAGCAGATGACGGCAAATTCGAAGGCGTTACTCTTTTAACAGAACAAGATTTCGTAACCGGCATATTAATAGCAACAGGGACGGAGCAAAAAGTCATTTATTTCCTAACTGGACATGGTGAGACATCCGTGTCTAGAGACCCCATGACTGGTGCAATCGGATTGGAAGGCCTAGATCTAGCAATAGAAGGCATGCAAAGAGACAATTATTTTGTGATGCCTTTGAATTTGAAACAGTTTGAAACTGTGCCTAGCGATGCTGCCGTATTAATAATTGCGGGACCTAAGGACAATAAAGACTTGGATGAGTCTGAACTAACAGCGATTTTGAAATATATTCGAGACGGCGGAAGAATTTTAATGCTACTTGATCCGAATCCACCACAAAAATTTAACGGCCTGGCCGCTCTTTACGGAATAGCAATATCCAGTGAACATGTGGTAGATGCGGTGAGTAATGTCTCAGGGGAAATGCTCACCCCAATGGTGCAAAAGGCCAACGGTCAATTTACCACAAGTAACTCCAGCCCCGGCCTTACTATAGCTGATGATATATCGGTAACAGTTTTCCCAGATTCGGCTGCAATACTCAGTCCCCCAGCTGAGGAATTTGCCCTAAGAGACCATATTAAATTCACCCCTCTTGGCATGACTACCCCGGCGAGTTGGCTAACCAAAGATCCCGAGGATCTTACATATTCTTCAGAGAAGCAACAGGGGCCTTTTCCTGTATCTGCTGTGATTGAGGCAACAGGAATGTATTCTGATTTAGGGGCCACTCACCAACTTGCAAAAATCGTTCTATTTTCCGACTCAGATTTTGCCAGCAATAAATACTTCGCCAGCATGGATAATTCAGATATTTTCCTCAATTCAATCAACTGGCTCGCCGATGATTTTGAGTTGATATCCATAAGGCCCAAACTACTGCCCTACAGGGAACTGGTTGTGAACAGTAGAGAAAGGGATTTCATTAAGTGGTCCAGTTGGACACTCCCTCCGACCTTCATGCTCTTCATGGCTTTGGTTGTATGGTGGAGACGTAGATAAGAGAGATCAAAATTGAATCTTAAAGCCACTTTAGCATTAATAATACTGGCAGTTGTTGCTGTTGCAGTTTACATATTTAATCCTTTTGCCCAAGAGGATAAAAAACCTCCTCCAAAGCCTTGGTTTTACCAAGTTTCAGTAGATGATATGACGTCAATCCGAATCACTCATAAGGACAAAAGTGAATCATTTGTCAAAACCCCCTCGGATACCTGGGCATTTGATTGGGATATCTTGATCCCCCCTAATCACAATAGATGGGGTGGTATTGCTTTTATACTTGGAGGACCACAAACGAAACGGGATCTGACGGAGACCACTACCATAATAGAGGATCCAGCCCAATACGGCCTCGACAGCCCTCATACAATAGTAGAAATCGGGCTCACCCTTGATAGGACATTAGAATTCAGACTTGGAGACAAAACTACCAACGGTTGGCACCACTACGGCCAGATCGTGGGATTCCCTCAATTATTTCTGATAGCCGACACGTGGGGTGATGTACTTGCTCGATTGGCAGTAGAACCACCCTACCCCAAATGGTATATCGAACGAACTACAGACCAAATCAGCGAAATAAATATCTTCCCCAAATCAGAAGATGTCAAAACCGACAAGGCTCAGCTGAACTTCAAAAGAGAAAAAGACGGAACTTGGCGAGTAATCGATTACCTCGCCGGCACAGAATCCCACTTGGTCGATGATGCCAAATGGCAGAAACTTTTACCTACAATCAAAAGACCTTCCGGGGTTGATGTTGCAGTCCACAAAGTTCGGGACCGAGATTATTCCCAATGGGGCATAGGAGACAACTCAGCGGCAGTGGAAATACGCTTCCAAAGCACGACAGAGCAAGGTACAGCATACACTGACGGCTCCTTACTGTTAATTGGTGACCTTGAACCCGGAGGGGAAGCCTATTACGGTAAGTCTGCACAAGAAGGAGTGACTCAACCAGTATTACTATTTCCCAAAGTGTGGGTAGAAACCATATTTGGGTTATACGAAGATATTCCATACGCTGATTAAATTTAACTGAATCGACCACTTAAAATTCGGAAGGGCTCTTGATTATGGATGCTGAAATTATTGCAGTGGGAACAGAGCTACTCATGGGGGAGTTGGTTGATTCAAATTCAGCTTTTCTAGCTTCTGAATTACCTAAATTAGGAATGTCATTAAAGATTGCTGTCAAAATCGGAGATGATATCAACGACCTTTCAAAAGGAATAGAATCAGCATTAACTAGATCTGATGTGGTAATAACCACGGGGGGTCTTGGCCCAACTTCTGACGACCTGACGAGAGAATCAATCGCCAAATTTTTTGAGGAAGAAATGGAAGTTGACCCCACACTTCTCAATGATTTAGAGGAAAATTTTGCGATGCGCGGGATCATAATGCCAAAAACTAACATCAAACAGGCCACTTTAATACCTTCATCCATTCCCCTACCTAATCCAAATGGTACTGCACCCGGTTGGTTTGTAAATAAAAACTGCAAAATAGTGATAGCAATGCCTGGGCCTCCAATGGAATTAATTCCTATGTGGAAAGACCATGTGGTAGATAAACTTACGGCTTTTTCAGACGGGGTTTCAATTGCAACAAAAAATATCAAAACATTCGGCCGCTCTGAAGGAGAATTAGATGAAGTACTGTCGCATCTTTTCGGACAAGAAAATCCTTATCTTGGAATTTATTCAAAGCAGGATGGCATACACCTCAGAGCAATAGCAAAATCAGCTACATACGCGGAAGCCGCCTCTCTAATCAGCCAAATCGAATGCCAAATCATTGAAAAGGTAGGTGCCAATTTTATCTGGGGTCAAGATGACGACACTCCTGCAGAAGTGGCCACCAATCTCCTTCAATCGAAGAATCTCCAACTCTGCGTCACTGAATCGTATACAGGAGGATCTGTCTGTGGCCTTGTTTCTGAGTGTGAAGTGTTCGACGAGATATTCGTTCAAGGATTAATAAAAACTCCCAGCACGAAGCCAATCCTTGACTATCGAGAACCCAATCAACCCTGTAATGACTTCTGTAAAGCAGACTTGCACCTTAATATATCTCCCCTACTACTAGAAAACCCAACCCACCACTTTGGAACTGTCCATTTCAGGATAAGTAGTCATCATGAGACCACATGCATATCTGGGAAATATAGAACCGGAAACTCCAGGATGAGGCAGAGAGCTTCAAATCACGCCTTAATTGAATTGATACGATTTGTGAAAGCAAACTATAAATAACTGGTCGGGGAGACAGGATTCGAACCTGCGACCCCGTGCACCCCATGCACGTGCGCTACCAAGCTGCGCTACTCCCCGATAGACCATGAAGAATAGCACGCCAACTTAAAGGCATCAATAAAATATGCCGTTGTGGAATAGTTTTGATTCTATTGTTAAACTTCCCCACAACCCTATTACCAATGAGTGGACTGGAGAAAGGTGTTTCTAATGACTACTATTTCTAAAGTATTACTGTCACCTAAAGAGATTCGGGAACTAATACGACGCGGCGAATTTAAACGTCCCACCTCGGGTGCCGCGGCTGGTTACGTTCAAGCTAATTTGGCTATTCTTCCAAAAGAATATGCTTTTGATTTTCTTCTTTTTTGCCAAAGAAACCCTAAACCTTGTCCGCTGGTTGAAGTTTTGGAACCCGGCCAGGTTGAGGCATCCGTGACAGCACCTTCAAGTGATATTAGAACAGACGTGCCGTTGTACCGCGTGTATGAAAGCGGAAACTTAACAGCTGAAATAAGTGATCTTAATGAATTATGGGAATCCGATTTTGTCTCATTTCTGTTAGGTTGCAGCTTTTCTTTTGAATCCGCCCTAATAAATAACGGGATAAGACTTCCTCACTTTGAAAATGGGACCAACGTCTCCATGTACATAACCAACATACCAACAGTGCCAGCAGGCCCATTTTCTGGACCGATGGTGGTCTCAATGAGATCAATACCACAGGAAAAAGTAGTGAGAGCTGTTCAGGTCACATCACGATTCCCTGGTACGCACGGGGCCCCCGTCCACATTGGAAACCCGTCAGCAATTGGGATAGCCAATTTATCCCAACCGGATTTTGGAGACCCCACAGTGATAAAAGAGGGTGAAGTACCCGTTTTTTGGGCTTGCGGGGTCACTCCTCAATCAGTAGCTATGTCGTCGAAACCGGCGATGATGGTGACCCACGCCCCAGGACATATGTTTATAACCGACATGAAAGATGAAGATTATTCTGTTCTATAGATAAAACTATGACACTAGAAGAACTCATACTTAGTCAGGATAAAAGAGGTATTTCAAAAATCAGAAATTCTCTTACTAGAGATTTCTGTTTCGACGCTGCTAGTTTCACATTAGCCAATCCCGGAAAAGTAATCATCACAACCGGATTTTACATTCTGAGTGCCGGAGCTGCTGAGACTGATGGCCCCCCTGGAGCGATAGCAATCGGAAACGCCTTGGAACAAATAGGATATGAGGTAGTCTACGTCACGGATAAATATTGCGATCAAATGATAAAGGCAATTTCAACAGAAACATCGAGAATCATAGAATTCCCCATTGAAAACCTTCGTGCAAGCAGAAAAATAGCATCCGAGATACTGGAAAAAGAAAACCCAGACCTTTTGATATCGATCGAGAGATGTGCCCCAGCTTCCGACGGACTGTACAGAAACATGAGAGACATGGACATCACTAGCAATACTGCAAGAATAGACCTTCTATTTGAAAAACATTGCGCTAGCGTCGGAATTGGGGATGGTGGAAACGAGATCGGATTGGGAAATCTTTATTCAGAGGTTGAAAATTCTGAAGAGTTGGTCGGTTTCCCTGCAGAAACCAAAACGACAAAACTAATAATAAGCAGTGTTTCAAATTGGGGTGGATATGGGTTAGTAGCCGCAATATCCATTTTGAAAGGTAAAAACCTCCTCCCCTCAGTCGAAAAGGACATTCACAACATTAAAAAAATCGTCGCCATGGGAGCAGTAGACGGGTTCAGTGGAGACAGTATTGAAAAGGTAGACGGATTTACTTTAGACGAAAACGCCTCATTTTTGGAAAATCTCCATAGCTTTGTCCAAGATTCACTTGCTCATTAACCCTACCCCTGTATTCCAGACCCGATTACAAACTGTTACTTGCCTCTGGCACATTATTTTGTGTCCGTTTAGGAGTTTGGGTAACGTTTAAAGCATCCAGACCACGCCTTACTTGGCCAAGTTGATTAGACAACTGTTCCTCTATGGAAGATAAAACTTCCTTAGAATAGCGGTCTGCACCTTGACGCAACTCAGCAGCTTGTTTTTCAGCATCGTTTATCAACGAATATGCTCGACGCTGAGCGTCTTGAATGACAGTTTGAACTTCGTCCTGGGCGCTTGTAACTAGTGTTTGGGCCTCGCCTGAAGCTGTAGCTACAATCTCTTCCCCTCTATTATTGGCCACTTTCAGAACTTCTGAATCTGAGACTTTTTCTTCTTGTTCAACTGAAGCCGCGGTTGACACCTGAGCAGCAGTGTTTCTTGCATCATCAAGGATTCTAGATGCTTCCATCTGCGCCTGGCTGATGATACTGTCCTTCTGGGTAATTATGGTTTGAGCCTCTTGAACTCCTGATGGCAGACTATTTTCTAACTCAGACAGAAGAATCCCTAGCCTGTCAGCATCTATCATCGTTTTCCCTCGGAAACCCGGAACCCGTGTACCGTTTTTACTTACCTCGATTAGTTCGTTGACGAGTTGATTAAGATCCATAATTAGTATCCTTCCTTTCTTATGCTAAACAAATCTAAATACGCTCTTTGAGTGCTTCCGCGATGTGAGAAGGCACTAAATTATCTATATTGGCCCCTAGGCGGGCGACTTCTTTTATCCTACTGGAATATATAAACTGGTGCTCCAGTGAACTCATCATGCACACTACATCGATATCAGGCGCCAAATTTCTCCACATAAGGGCCATTTCAAATTCTTGTTCAAAATCGAATCCGGCCCGTAGGCCCCGCAATATCACCTCTGCCCCAACCTCACGAGCCACTGTAGGGGCTAAACCCGTAAATGGAACCACTTCTATGTTGGTTATCCCGTCTAGAGACTTTTCAAATAAGGCGACTCTTTCTTCTGTATCAAACATTAAATTTTTCGGCGGAGCCTTGTAAACTCCCACTATCACTCGATCAAAAAGTCGAGATGCCCGCCTAGCAACATCAATGTGTCCATTATGGGCCGGATCAAAACTTCCTGGGTAAAATGCTTTAGCCACTTACAACCTCATATATAGTTATTTTGGAATCCCCATAGCTTTTATTGTTAATTCTATTCATATTTCCGTAAAAGGAATCTAAGTCCATATTTGATCTATGCTCCGCTACCACCCTACCTCCCTTATTGACGAATCCAGATTTTCCAACTTCACACATTACTCTATCCCAATCATCAAGTTCAAAGGGAGGGTCCAAAAATACCATGTCATATCCTCCTTCCGATTGCTCAACAAACTTAAAGGATTCACCTCGATGCACTTCTCCCACTCCATCCAGGCCCATAATTTTCAAATTATCTGCTATCAACCTGCAGTTTCGTCCAACCCTTTCCACAAAATCACATTTCAGGGCTCCACGACTGATAGCTTCTATTCCCAAAGCCCCGGTACAAGAGTAAAGATCCAGCACCCTGCTATCCACCACGGCATCCCCTAACATTGAAAAGAGTGCCAACTTTACCTTTTGCGTGGTTGGTCTGACACCTTTACCTCTGGCGGGAGAACCTATTGACCTACCTTTTAGGTAACCTCCCGATATCTTTATCACCTAGACAGATCCTTCAGTCATCTAAAATAAACCCACCTACTGGATGGTAACAATTCACAACTAGTTCGCAAAGCAAAATATGTGCTTTATTAAAGGCAATATTTATGAAAAAACTTTATCCTTCTAATGTTTGATCAATCCGATGTTTTACATGTACTTTTGGCACAGTTAAAATTAGCTAGCAATTTAAAACATTTTAGGGAAAAGGGGTCAATTTTGTCCCAACAAAACGAACAGGGATTTATGAAGGTACGCTTAGACAAAACGGCCTCGCTTCGTCAAAAAGGTATAGACCCTTACCCTACTAATTATAAAAGGACACATACCAGTAAACAAGCAGAGGAAGCATTCGAGTCAGCTGAAAATTCGAATATGGAATTCCATGAAACTATAAAGGTCGCTGGCAGAATAATGGGACGCCGTGGAATGGGAAAAGCTTCTTTCATAGACCTTTCTGATACAGATGGTCAAATACAAATTATAATGCGAAGCAACGTTCTCAATGAACATTATGAAATATTGAGTGACTTGGATATAGGAGACTGGATTGGGGCCGAAGGTACTTTATTTCGGACAAGAACTGGCCAAATTACTGTTCAAGTAGAGAGTTTTTCAATCCTATGTAAATCACTAAGACCACTTCCTGAAAAGTGGCACGGCTTGACGGATGTAGAAACGAGGTTTAGGCAACGATATTTGGATTTAATTTCCAATGAAGATGCAGTTAAAACAGCCAAGAACCGTAGTCTGCTGATCAGGACAATAAGGCAATTTATGTCCGACAGGGACTTTATCGAAGTAGAAACTCCTATGTTAGTACCGATAGCAGCCGGAGGAATGGCGCATCCCTTCACAACTCACCACAACGCTCTAAATAGGGATCTTTTTCTTAGGATTGCAACAGAACTGCATTTGAAGCGCCTGATCGTGGGAGGTATCGAAAAGGTTTTTGAAATCGGTCGCGTTTTCAGGAATGAGGGAGTAGACCTACAACACAACCCAGAATTCACAACTATGGAAAGTTATGAAGCATTTTCCGACTATAATGATGTTATGGAGATGGTAGAACAATTAGTCTCCTCGGCTGCTAAAACTTTGAATGGGTCTGAAACTGTCACATACGGGGATGAGGAATTAAAATTCTCTCCCCCTTGGCCAAGAATTGATCTGCGCAAAAAAATAATTGAAGTTAGCGGGATAGACTTCTTTGACCACTCAGAGCCTGATTCTCTTAAGACAGCTATGAGTAAAGCTGGTGTGGACGTAAGCCAGCAAGTTAGTTGGAGTGGACTTCTAGATAAATTGATTTCGGACAAGATAGAACCCACCTTGGTCCAGCCATGCTTCCTAGTGGACTATCCAGTAGCCATGTCCCCTTTAGCAAAAAAATCACCTGCCGATGACAGAATTGCCGAAAGATTTGAAGGATTCGTTTGTGGCATGGAAATATGTAATGCCTTCACAGAACTAAATGATCCGATTGACCAACGAGAGAGATTTGAAGAACAGGAGATGCTTAGACAAGAGTACCAGAACGAGGAAATGGACAGACTAGATGAAGACTTCCTGGTCGCTATTGAACACGGCATGCCACCCACCGGTGGCCTTGGCATTGGTATTGACAGGCTTACGATGCTTCTCACAAACAACCCATCTATCAGAGAAGTAATCCTGTTCCCACAATTAAGAAGTGACCGAATAGAAGGTTACTTATAAATGTCTGATTACACAGCCGATGTCATAGTAATTAACGCAAACATACATACTGTAAATAGTAAGGCTCCGCATGCGCAGAGTTTTGCCGTAAAGAACGGTAGATTTGTATCAGTTGGTACAAATTCAGATACTCAAATGCTAAGCGGTCCAAATACCGAGATATTGGATTTAACAGGGCATACAGTAGTTCCAGGTTTCATTGACGCTCATATACATGTTCTCAGTAGTGGATCTCGCCACGTAATGGCTGCAGACTGCGATTTACGTAGTATCTCCGATGTTCAGAAGGCTCTAAAGAGAAGGGCGGAAAAAACTGAATCTGGTAACTGGGTACAGGGGTTCAAATATGATGATACTAAGACTGAAGAAAATAGATTTTTGACAACTTCAGACTTAGACAAAGTCAGCACCGAACTTCCTATATTTGTGTCTCACAGAGCAGGACACGTTTACTACGCCAACAGTAAAGCTCTATCTCTTGCAGGATATACAGACGATTCCCCCGATCCTCATGGGGGGAAATTAGGCAGAGACCCAAACACAGGAAAACTAAATGGAGTGATTTATGAAAGGGCAGTTGAGGCATTCAGAGAATTACTACCAACTGTAGATGCGGAAGACCGGCGAAGAGGACTCAAATTAATAAATGGAATGCTCAGCGAAGTTGGACTAACTAGCGTTCATGATGCAAGCGTATCCAATGATGAATTTGTAACCTACCAAGAAGGTCTAGAAAACGGAGACTTAGATCTCAGGGTTTACATGCTCATGGCAAAGGCGCACTTCCCTGCCCTCAGAGATGCTGGAATACGAACAGGATTCGGAAACGATCATTTAAAAGTTGGCGGCATCAAAATGGTCTCTGATGGGGCAATAGCAGCAAGGACCGCCTATCTGTCTGAGCCCTACATAGGCTCCGACCATGATGATTGTGGCATACAGGCCATGAGTCCGGAAGAGATAAATGAATCCGTCAGAGAAATACATTCAGAAGGCTTTCAGGTCTGCATACATGCAAATGGGGATCTCGCAATATCTATGGTATTGGACGCGTATGAGAAAGTATTGAAAGAGTTCCCAAGATCTAACCCAAGACACCGCATAGAGCACTGTACCCTTGTCAACCCAGAAATTTTAACAAGGATGAACAGAACCGGTACCATAGCCACCCCTTTCTGCACTTACGTCTATTACCATGGCGAAAAAATGCAATTTTACGGTGATGAGAGGTTAGAGTGGATGTTCGCACAAAAATCTTTCATGGAATACGGAGTCATGTCTACGGGGGCTACTGATTACCCACCAGGACCGTATGAGCCATTATTAGGTATCCAAAGCTGTGTTACTAGAACCGATATAAACGGAACTCTTTGGGGGCCAAGTCAAAAAATATCTGCCAGGGATGCTCTTCGAATCTACACCTTAAACGGAGCTTATGCTTCATTTGAAGAATCCCAGAAAGGTTCAATTGAACCAGGTAAATTAGCCGACTTTGTGGTACTTGAAGAAGACATATTGGATGTGGACCCTTTCTCCATCAAAGATATCAAGGTCTTAAAGACTGTGGTAGGAGGAAAACCTATTTACGAAATTTAGTCCGATTTCCGAACTGATATCGTGACTTGTTCTCCTTCCAATTCATAGCTTTCTGAATAGCTATCATCCAAACTTTCTCCTAATATGACTTCAGAAGCTAAAGTTTCCTGAAGTACATAATCATTAAAATTACCCACTACCCTCAAAATTTCAGCTGACCCATTTACAAACAAATCAATATGGTCAGATATTTCTAACCCTGCAGCTCTCCTAACATTCTGGATACTGTGAACCAATTCTCGGGCAAGTCCTTCATCTTTCAGTGAATCGGATATTTCTGTAGATATACCGACCGCATAGCCGCCATCAGTGGACGTAGAATAACCCTCCAACTCATCAGCATTTACCAAGATATCCTCTGGGTTTAATTCAAAGCCAGCAATATCTATGGTGCTGCCAGACTCGATAGCAGTCCTTACGCTATCAACATCGGCCTGTTCCAACGCTTCTCTAATCACAGCTACACCCCTGCCATATTTCGGTCCTAGAAGGGGCAAATTGGGCTGTAGCCGAAAGGTGACTATTTCTGAAGCATCATCAACTGGTTTTATCTCTTTGATATTGAGCTCATCTAATATCTGATCCTCTATAAGCCCCAACATATCTAGCTCACTAGCATTTCTAGTTTTAACAAACAATTCCTGCAAAGGTTGTCTTACTTTTATACCTGCTTTACTTCTCGCTGACCTACCCATACTAGATAACTGCATAGCCAGCCTAACACTCTCTGTTAGGCCCTGATCAATCAAACTTTCATCACTAACTGGATACTCTTCCAAATGAACACTCTCCCTACCAAATGAGAATTTCGAAGCCAAATTCTGGTAGATTTTTTCGGTAACAAAAGGTATTACAGGTGCCATTAATTTTATTAAAGTCATCAGAACTTCATGCAATGTTGTATATGCGGAAAGTTTGTCAATATCTGAATCGGCAGCTCCGCCTGTAAGTAATCCTGATTTCCAAAACCTTCTTCTACTTCTCCTCACATACCAGTTCGAAAGATATTCAATAAACTCCTCAACTTCCCTGGTGACCCTCTCTGGCCTGAAGTTTTCAAGGTTGTCAGTGACTGTTTGCACCAGAATGTTTAATTCACTGAGGATCCATCTATCTAATTCAGTTCGATCTGACATGTCGGGGGGTCGGGTCTCGGGATCAAATTTATCAATATTGGCGTATGTAACGAAAAATGAATATACATTCCATAAAGGAATCAAAAATTGTCTACGTACCTCATCTGCACTGCCAAAACCAAAATTCAGATTCGAAGCGGGATTTTGACTAGCGAACTGCCAACGCATAGCGTCAACTCCCATCTTTTCGGCAGCATCTTCAAACCAGATGGCATTGCCTTTACTTTTATGCATCTCGTCGCCATTTTCGTCCCTCATCAAGGCATAACTGAAAATATTTTTGCAGGGTTCAGAGTCTGTCAAAACTGTACTCATCGTGAGTAAGGAATAGAACCAATTCCTATACTGCCCAGGGAAACTCTCAGATATCCAATCAGCCGGAAACCAATCTTTCCAATAGTTTTTGTCGTGTCGATAATCCAATGTCGAAAAAGAAACTATTCCGGCGTCTAACCATGGATTACCCACATCAGACACACGTGATGTTTTATCACCGCAAGATGAGCAATTAATCTTCACTGAATCAATCCAAGGTTTATGCGGAGAATTCCCCTCAAATTCACTCCACCCTTCAACAGCCCTCTCTTCCAGTTCTTTCTCACTTCCAATTACATCGAAATTACCGCATGAGCATTTATAAATTGGGAGAGCCAAACCATAATATCTTTTCTTAGAAATCATCCAATCATCCATATTTCTAAGCCAGTCCAACTCACGTTTCATCCCGAATTCAGGGACCCATCGAATATTTTGAGTGACTCGAGATATAGGCTCCCTTAGTGGGTCCATTTTTATGAACCATTCATCCACCAGCCTAAAGACCAACTCTGAACCACATCTCCAGCAATGAGGATATCTATGCTTGTAACGTTCTAGACGGTAGAACTTACCTTTGCTCTTTAAACTCTCATATATTTTGTCATTGACTTCATATACATTTAATCCAGTGAGCCAATCGAACCCTTCCACAAAATCCCCTAAATCATCCAAGGGAGCTATGGTTGGTATACCTTCCCTTTTACCTAATGCAAAGTCCTCTTTACCTGCACCTGGAGCAATATGAACAATCCCAGTACCTTCTGTTTCAGAAACTTCATCCCATGCTACAACTCTGTGTTTCACCCCCTCTTGAGCAGGCAATTCATCAAATGGTCCCTCATAATTCAGTCCTACTAATTCAGAACCTTTGAGTTCAGAGACCACTTCATGGTCTCCAGCCAGTGAGGATATGCGGGATTTAGCCAAGTACAAATAGCCATGATCCTGCTTGATTTTCACATAATCCATGTCTTTATTTACAGCAGCAGCGCAATTCGAAGACAAGGTCCAAGGGGTCGTGGTCCATATGAGAAGAGAATCCTCAGTAGTTTCCAAGTCTGAATCAAGTATCGGAAATTTAACAAATAAACCGGGGTGTTCTGTTTCTACATACCCCTCTGTAACAATCTCGTGTTCGGACAACCCTGTACTGCATCGCGGGCACCACGGCATTACATCAGTGCCTTCATACAATAAACCTCTCTCATGACAAGTTTTCAAAAAGTGCCAAATCGTGTAATTGTTCTCATCTGACATAGTGTGATAGGAATTATCCCAGTGCATCCAATAGGCCAGTTGTTTTGATTGTTCTGATATAACATCTGCAAATCGCTGAACCCTCTCTTTACACAGTGTCACAAATTTATCTATTCCGTATCCTTCTATATCAGTTTTGGAGGTGAAGCCTAATTCTTTCTCCACTTCCACTTCTATCCACAACCCTTGCCCATCAAACCCGTTTTGGTACCTTTGCCTATATCCTTGCATAGTCCTAAATCGACTAAAAAGATCCTTGTAACTCCTACCCCAAGCATGATGCACCCCCATACGATTGTTAGCAGTTATGGGGCCATCTATGAAGGAATAGCGTTTATCTGAGCCTTCATTTTTTGCCATGTATTTATCTGGTATTTGATTTTCATCCCACCATTTCAAAATACCGGTCTCCATCTCAGGGAAATTCATTTTCGGATTTACTGCTTCAAACATATTTACTCCCAAAATATAAGGCCCGCCCCAATCAAGGGACGGGCCTTAAAATAGTCCGCGGTACCACCCTAATTCCCCGTATCAACCGGGGCTCTTAGTCAAAAAGCACTGTTAACGTAGTGCAGATCCGTCATTTCCTAATCACTTATAAGTTTTCAGAATGAAACTCCGGAGTGATCTTCAAGCTAGCAGCAAGTACCCTCTCTCAGCAACCAAGGGCTCTCTGAACCGCAATCTAGTCTCTACTCGTCTCCATCAAAGTTATTTATTTAGCTGCATCAAGAGTAGAAAAGAGCATGCCTTGTGTCAAGATTTTCATTGAACTCTCTTTCGGCCGGTTTTCTCTTCATAAAGTTTCCAAGTGTTCTCATTGAATGGATAATACTTGCCAGGAGAACAATTTTCAATCTCCAATTGGGCTTTAATTACTTCTTCAACTTCCTCTCGCTCATGGGCTATTTTGATTACCTCATCTACTTCCGATCTAGGAACAACTACCACGCCATCGTCATCCCCTACTATCGCATCTCCTGGTCTAACCAGTACTCCACCACATTGAATAGCATCGTTAACCTGCCAGGGCCAAAAGTCGGCTGGTCCTTGCTTCGCAGTGGTGGCAGCCGAATAAACCGGAAACCCGTACTCCTTTAAAGCCACACTATCTCTCACTCCCCCATCCGTAACTAAGCCACCCACTTGGAGCTGCATCAGACGCATGAATTTAATATCCCCACCTATGGAGCTATATTGCCAGCCCATTGCGTCTATAACCAACACTTCACTTGGACCGCAAAGTTCTATTGCAACATACTCTGCTGATTGTTCTTTTTTGGGTTTCTCCTCAGCTATATCTGGCCTATGAGGAATAAATCTAAGCGTCACAGCCCTGCCGGCCATAGATTGGCCAAGTTGGAGAGGCTTGGCTCCTTCTACATAGGTGGAAGGCCAGCCTTTGACCCAAAGCCCGTCAATTAGGGTCTGAGTAGGTATTTTTTTTAAAACTTCCAATCTTTCATCCGCAATAGGTGGTATTTCTGTCATTTCGTTCCTCTCATTCAAATTGAATTATTATGCACCTATCTAAGCATATAATTGATGAAACTATCTACTTCCCAGATTTGGTCTGATGGAGGATTATCAAAGTGGAAACCGTAAATACTGACATACTCGTGATTGGTGGAGGAGTAAACGGAACCAGCATAGCAATGGCATTGGCTAAGAGAAATGCGGGGAAAATAACATTGATCGAAAAAGGTGGTCTTGCAACAGGTGCCACTGGAAGGTCTGGTGCGATGGTGCGAGAGCACTATTTAAATGTTGAACTCGTCAGGATGGCTTCTGATGCCAAAAAGTTCTTTCAAGAATGGCCGAAGGAAATGGGATATGACCTCAAATTCCAAACTACAGGGAGGATACTGCTGTTTGATGAATCTGACGCAGGGGCAGCGATAGCAAATAGCGAGATGAATAGAACAGAAGGGGTAAATATAGAAACCCTGAGTCCCGAAAAAACAATGGAACTTATTCCATTAGCAAACTTAGACGACGTAAAAATCTCCCTGTACGAACCAGAGGCAGGATACGCTGATCCTGTCGCTACCACTTATGCCTTTGCCATTGAAGCTCAAAAAAAAGGTGTTGAATTATTGACCAGGACACCAGTGGAAAATTTAATCGTCGAGGGAGGGCGCATTGCAGGAGTAGAAACTGCTACTGGAAAAATAAATGCTGACGTTGTTATCAATGTGACTGGCCCTTGGGCTAATTCCCTGCTCGGCCAGCATGATGTCCCACTTCCAATCACTCCAATTAGGGTCCAAATGGTCCATCTAAGGCGACCTCCGAAACTTGAAATGTTAGAGCAAATCATTATTGACTACACTTGCGGAGCCTATTACAGAACAGATGGCACACCTAACACACTTGTTGGAGGCGAAGCTCCAGAAGATATGTCAGAAATAGTGAATCCAAACACATTTGGACTCAATGCAGACCACGATTTCATAACAAGGTTTTGGAATAGGGCCACAAAGCGTTTTCCTGACTTTGTCGATGCCACCTGCAGGGGTGGCTATGGATCTCTCTATGACATGACCCCGGATGGAAACCCAATCCTAGATGAATCACCAAACATTTCTGGACTTTACAATGCAGCTGGATTTAGCGGACATGGTTTTAAGTTATCTCCTGTAATTGGTGAGATGGTGGCAGATTTAGTGACGGGGCAATCAAAAAGCTCGCACGACTACAGGTTCTTCCGATCATCCAGATTCAATGAGAACTCACCAATAACCCCCGCTCGACCATACTCTGCTAGGGTCCATCAGTAAATTTTGTTATAGACAGCCAATCCCTCCATAGCTATAATTTTCCGCCACGGTGGTTGTAGTTGGGGGCACTTTATCAAGCCGAGGTGGTGGAATTGGTAGACACGCAGCGTTGAGGGCGCTGTGGCCGAATAGGCTGTAGGAGTTCGAGTCTCCTCCTCGGCACCACTGAAGTTTGTTTTAGGCGACGTAGCCAAGCGGTCTAAGGCGGGGGTCTGCAAAACCTCTATTCGGCGGTTCGAATCCGCCCGTCGCCTCCAGAAAATTTCTTCAACAGGTAAGGCATCATATGCTACAGCACCAACATGAATCCCCTCTTTGGATAATCCGAACTTCATAATGCCACTGAAAGAATCCTCTGAATTAGTTCTGCTCGGAACAGGAGGCGGTCCAAAAATATGGGCAGCCCGATCTCAACCTGCAAGCGCCATATTAGTTAATGGAGATGTCTACATAATCGATGCCGGCGATGGTATCACCGGGCAATTAGCCAAATCAGGAATAGATACCAACTCCATCAAAGCGGTATTCATAACCCACAATCATTCAGATCACGTAGCTGACTATGGAACCCTACTTCTTCGTACCTGGCAAAGCGGACATAAAGGTCCTATTGATTGTTTCGGCCCTCCGCCACTCAAAGATATGACCAATTCATATATCGACTATATGAGCTGGGATATCAATCTCAGAATCCAGCACGAAGCACGGCCGGATTTCAAAACAATGATCAATGTTTTCGAGATAGAAAATAACTCGCATGTATACCAGGACTCCAACCTGAAAGTAGATTGCATAAAGGTACCTCACGGAGAAGCTGACCCATCTTACTCATATCGTTTTCAAATCGACGGAAAGGTAATAGTTTTTTCTGGAGATACTTCTAAAAGCGAAGCTCTAATAGATTTTTCTTCAGGAGCAGACATACTTGTTCATGAAGTTCTTAATCTTGAAGGTGTGGAGGCAATTATAGAGAAAACCTACCCAGGGAACGAGGCATTCAGGAGTCACATAATTGAAGGACACACAACAATGTCCGAAGTAGGAGAAATAGCCAGTCAGGCGAAGGTGAAAACCTTAGTCCTGAACCATTTTGTGCCAACCGGTTCTCCGCTTTTGGACAAGGAGGAAATATGGCAAAATGGGGTACGTAAAACTTTTAACGGACAAATAATCGTGGGAACTGATTTATTAAGAATACCTTTGTAGTTCAAAGGTATTGTAGAGAATTACTCAATTGGGAAAAGAGGCTTCACGTGTTCTGCCAATAGGTCCATCGTGCGGAAGACAACGCTTTGATCCATTTCTCCAGTATTAATTTTCATCATGAGGTTTTTCACCCCAATACTATCTAACTCTGATATCTGTTCTGCTACATCTGTAGGTGTGCCTGTTATAAAAATATTTTCGAAGGTTTTTTTCGATATTTCTCTAGGTTTTGATAGACCTTCTGATCCGGATTTGGGGTTGTATTTATCCCTAGCGGCCTTGAAAAAAGTCTGTTCCCTTGTATAACCCTCAAAGGCTATTTCTTCTGCTTCAGAACGGCTTTCAGCAACGACAATGTTTTTGTTGACCCATACTTGGTCCAAGATGCCCTCTATCTCAGGCTCGGTAATATCTGTTGATTCCAATGACTTCGTAAAAGCCTGAAGTCTGTCTTTAATAGAATGATTTTCTTGAGCTGCTATCAAAACCGGACGCTTCTTAGCGCCCATTTCCATTGTGGACTCTCGGCTAATACAAGCCCGCAATAAAGGAGGATGTGGTTTCTGAAATGGCACTGGTCTCAGTTCTGGAAATGCGAGATCCCAGTACTTACCTTTAAATTTTACAGGGTTCCCTGTCCATGCCTGCAAGATAATCTCTTCAGATTCTAAAATACTATCTGCAGCATCAGACATTGGAACCCCAAACCCAATATATTCATACTCGTTAAAAGCTGAGCCTTTACCTGTGCCCAACATCATTCTTCCCTTACTCAGATGATCCAGTAATGATACTTGTGCTGCCAATCTGACTGGATGATGCAAAGCCATTTCAACTACGGCAAATCCTATCGTTACATTTTTTGTTCTCTGTGCAACTGCGGCGGCGAATACCACAGGGTCAGCATAGGCAGTAGCCCCATCAAAGTGGTGTTCCGACAACCAAATTGCATCAAATCCTAGAGCTTCCCATCTATCAATTTCAGTTAGAGTGTCGTCAATAACGTTTCCATCATTTTTTGAATTTTGAGATATAGGGAAAACCCAAGAGCCGAATCGCATAAATTTCACACCTTAAATAATTAATTACACATTATGAAAATACAGTTTACCGAATATTTCAGCAACCAAAAGCAACGGTGACTGTAATATTCGGATGAAATTTTACTGTGGTTGGTACATAGTTTTCGGCTCAGCTTTAGGCCAATTCGTATATGTGACTGTTAGTCTATTAGTAGTCGGCTTCTTGGGTGGCACCCATCATAGATGAACCAGACTGGAAAGTATGGCAATTCACATTTGGACCATCGGGACCTTTAGGCAGCTGAGCCATTTCAAGCGTTATGGTTGTCCCGTAATCAAAGACGTCTCAAGGGTGAATTTGAGCCAATCCACATACTGTTGAAGTACCCACCCTTCCGCATCGATCATACAAAGACATAGTCCCGACTGAAACACCTTGATCAGAACCGTGATAGGAAGTTTCTGTACCAATCCAACTTCCCACGGGAATTCGATGCAGGTATAAAGTTATATCTGCATTTATGTAATTCAACCCCTCACTACCAGAATTTGTGAAAGGGTTAGCAAAATCTGCTACCTGAGCTATCCTAACCAACTGACTTGGGAGCAACCCCGATATCAAACTATATGTCTCTCGAATCCAGGCATGCCGAATACCTAATCTCATATGCTGTGGATTGCTTTCGCCATATGGCTCCCCAGTATCATCCTGCACATTTACAGTCTCCCATATTGGCAAAGCAGCCGCACTATCGGGGCCTTTTTTCACTGCCTTTGGCGGGGGTAGATCTTCGCGTGGAGCTTGAATGTCCCAGGCCGGTGGGGCCCATATTTCTCCCTCCGGGCTCTCGCTTTTTTTCAACATGACGACGCTTCCCCTCGCTATGTCCACAACTCCTCTGCCTTCGATAGTTGAGGCGATATTCACATCAACCACCTTTAGTCTTCTGCCAGACCTAATAATTTCACTTGTGACAATCAAAGGAGACATTGGCGGAGGCCGGAAAAGATCAACCGTGATTCTTGCCGCTTGAAAATTATCGGTCTCTTTATCCGATAACCAATTTGTCTCGACTTCAAAGGCGACCAACCCAGACAAAACCCTTCCGTGAAGTGTTTTTGGACCCCATGGCCCTCTTGCAAAACGTGTAGGGTGATAGATATTTCTATCTTCGTCATCTCTGTTGAAAAAAGCTTCATCCATGTAACTATGACACTGCCCAAATACCACTAATTTTATCGAGAGCTTCCTTGGGTAGTACGCCCTTGTTGGTATAATTCACAGCTTGCTTTAATTGATCGAAATTTGACAATCCGATCAGGGCAGTATCTAAATTATCATTGCTGATAGCGAATCTTATCGAAGCCTCCGCCAGATTATCAACAAATCCCTCATTAACTAGAAATTCGAAGGTTAAGGCCCTGCTAACATCCTCCCTAAATGTCGATGACGTTGCGATGGGAGCAACATTTTGCTGAGCTATAGGATGCCTTTCCATACTTCCCGAGAGGGCTCCTCCTGCCAATATTCTAATTCCAACAGTCCCAATTCCATCTTCTGATGCTGCAGTCATAAGTCCATCATAATTTTGGTATGGAAAGGTTTTTGGCAGCTTGTATCCAGAAGTTGGGTTAAGCATGTTGTAGCAAGTATGTACCCCGCTGGGGGAATACTGAGCCAGGGCCTCTTTTATGGAATTTGTTTGACCTAGTCCATTAAACCCCCAGTAGCGCAATTTCCCCTCAGCAACAGTTTTTTCAAAAACCTTCACTACTGAATTTAAGTCATCGACGGAAAGAGTGCCTGAAGGTACATTCCGCTCAGCGCCTATCGTATTGTGAGTGTAAACGATATCTATGGTATCGATGCCTAGCCTTCGCAAACTATTGTCTATTTGATCTGAAATAGTCTTTGAAATATCCTCAAATTCATCACCCGCAATTCGCACTTTAGTTCCGATAAGCAAATCAGTTCTGTCTAATTCTCTAAGAATGGCGCCAGTATGAATTTCAGACAACCCATCACCATACATGCGGGCAGTATCAAAATAATTGATGCCGGAATCTATAGCGTATTCCACCGCTCGCAACATCTCTTTGTGATCGCCTAAAACCATAAGTCCACCAACCGCCCCACACCCAAATCCTAATTCTGAAACTTGTAACTCTGTATCGCCAAATCTATTAATTCTCATCATCTATTTTTCCTATATTTCATACACGCACCCCCGGTGCTCCATCTAAATTCATACATGCTAATCTCGGAAAACATCCAGATTGGTCACCTCATCGCTCCCTAATGCATGATCATCCCACCATCAACATTGAAGGCCTGTCCAGTGATATTTCTGGAACCTGGCCCAGCCAAAAACACTGCCAAAGCCGCGACGTCATCTGCATCATTTGGTCGGCCAAGAGGGATTTCTTCTGTCATCATCTCCTTCACTGCATCTATACTCAAACCCACTTCAGTTGACCGTAAGGACAGAATATTAGACAACATATCAGTTTGGACTATCCCGGGGCATATTGCATTGACATTTATATCATGTTCCGCTAAAACACTAGCTGCGCTATGAGTCATTGCAATGACGGCACCTTTGCTAGCCGCATACGCAGCATTAGATGCTCTCCTATAACCTTTACCTGCAATGGAGGCCGTATTTATAATCCGGCCACCTGTCCCTTGTTTGACCATCTGGCTACCGATTTTCTGCATGCAGAAAAAAGCACCTTTTGCATTGACCCGATTTATTTGATCCCAATGCTTTTCCTCTATGTCAAAAAAACTTATATGTCTCGTCAGGCCTGCGTTGTTGAACAATATATCGACTGACCCAAGTTTCGAAACTGCCTCATCAAGCATACTTTGAATCTGACTGATGTCACCGATGTCCAAAGAAATCGAAATTGAATTGCGACCCACGGCGGAAATCTCTTCAGAGGTGTCTTTCGCAGTCTGTGGGTCTATATCAGCTATAACTATATCGGCTCCACCCTCTGCAAATTTCATTGCCGCTGCTTTTCCTATACCCCGACCACCCCCTGTTACCAAAGCTACCTTACCTTCGAAATCCATGAAATACCTCTTAAATTAAAATCTTGTATATCCACCATCAACCACAAATTCTTCGCCAGTTTGATAAGACGAGGCGTCACTAGCCAAATAAACCGCGATTCCAGCAAAATCTTCAGGAGTGCCCCATCTTCTAATAGGAACCCTTTTCATAACCCTATCTTCAAACCTCTCATCCCCGACCCGAGCTGAAGTCATAGCGGTTTCAATCCAGCCAGGAATAATGGAATTCGCAGTAATACCATAGCGTGCCATTTCAACTGCCAGTCCTCTAACCATAGCTAGCATTGCTCCTTTGGTAGATGCATAGGCCTCGTTTCTCGCAGCCCCATGAATAGCAGAAGTACTAGAGGTACCAACAAGTCTACCTCCTTCCCCTCTTTCGATCATGTGCTTTGATGCAGCCCTGAATGTGAAAAAGGTACCATCGAGGTTAATCCCCATAACCTTACGCCAAAGATCAGTTGGAAATTCATGAAATGGAGCTCCGCCGCCAGCACCAGCGTTGGCGAAACAGGAATCAACTTTCCCAAAAATATCCAGAGTTTCCTGAAAAGACGTTTCAACTTGATCCTCTGAAGACACGTCACATTTGATTGCGTGGGATTTGATTCCAATGGAACTCAATTCTTTTTGAGATCTTTCATTTTTCTCAATATTCGTTCCCCATATACAGACATCCGCTCCAGATTCAGCTAAACCTTTTGCCATCCCCAAACCAATTCCACTGTTACCGCCAGTCACCAAAGCCACCTTGCCAGATAAATTAAAAGAATCTAAGGGCATGAGTCCTCCTTTTTTATTAACCGTTTCGATATGAGTGCATTTTAAAATGGATCAATCATAAAATTCCAAAATCAACGGAAAGCACCATTAGAAATCTGTTGCTGTTCAAAAAGCACGTAGCTCAAGGAATAGAATCTTAGTTCTTTATACCTGAACATATATCGCTTCAAGACCTCTATATCTCTGCTCGCTATCCATCCCAAACCCAACCAGCCATCGGTCACTCTTAAGTTGAAATCCGCAAAAACGAGGAATTATTTCCTTAGGCCGATCTCTTTGGCGATCTATCAGCACAGCTAAATCCACTCTTTGGAGCCCCTTCAACTGAATAGCTTTCATTAATTTCATCATTGTAGTACCAGTATCCAGTAAGTCATCCACTACCACCGTTGGTGCTTCAAAATCAACCCGTTCGTCAAAGGTTTTGGGGAATTCTATTGTAGGTTCGGTCAAAACTTCATCGCTTAAATAAGCTGATGCAAATATTGGAGACACTAACCATTTTCCAGGTCGTAACTTCTCCAATTCTGACAACAGGGAGGCTGAGAACTGCATTCCTCCTGTCATCACTGGCACTACATTGACGGTATGAATTTTGTCGTAATAACCAGCTATTGCTCGAGCCAAAGAAGCAACCACCGATAATACCTCATATTTGGAGTACAGTATTTCTAAACCATCCAGTTCAAGATCTACATTTCGGCCCAATTTACTCTCCTATATAAGTCGTTTTTATGTGTCAATTACAACTTCCAACCTCTAAAGCCGTTGAAATGATTCTCCTAATGCCGAAGGGGCCCTACCAGTAATAAATCGACCGAATACATTATTTCTTAGAATCAGATATTGAATTTTTCTATGGTTGATAAATACCAGAGTCATAATCATCAGGGGAAACGGAATTATGGGTAGGACTTGTGACAGTTGAGGGAAAAGCGGCTGTAATTTAAGAGCTACCAACTGCAAAAGACCAAACAAATAACATCCCAATGCAGCCCTTATGGGATGCCACCCTCCAAAAATAACAATGGCCAATGCTATCCAGCCAAAATTGGCGATGTGCCCATCTGACCAACCAAGTTTCACATCTAAAGAAAAAGCAGCTCCACCCAATCCCACCAGAAATCCGCCCAACGCGGTGTAAAAATACCTCAATTTATTAACGTCTATGCCCCTTGCATACGCTGCCTCCGGTCTTTCTCCAACAGCCTGTAAATTCAATCCCTGTCTTGTATAGAAAATAAACCAGAAGAAAAATCCAACAAGTATGTAACTGGAATAAACGAGTAAGTTTTGTTGGAATAGTATAGGTCCGATACCCGGTATGTCTCCCAATACTGGAATATGTAAATCCTGAACCGAAGGTCCTGGTTTTCTTACAAAATCTTGTCCTAAAAAGGCCGATAGTTTCGCGGCAAATAAGGTCAACACTATGCCTACTGCTATCTGATTTAGTCGCAATCGTATGGAAGAAAATGCGATAACAAGAGCTATATTACTGGAAATTAATCCCCCTGCCATTAAACCCAGTACAACATTTCCAGTAGTAAAAGAGACTGCAAAACCGGTCATAGCTGAAAGGAGCATGCTCCCGTCTAAGGATAAATTTACCACGCCCGCTTTTTCTGTGATAGTTTCTCCTATCACAGCGAATACCAGAGGTGTCGCGTAACTAATCACAATGGCCAGGGTCTCTGGATTCATCTATTCCTCTGTCTTAACATGTTTTTCTCTTCTTTGGCGAAGGAGTCTCATTGCACTTATCAATACTACTGAGAGGACCAATGTTCCCTGAAACACCCCGCCCAAAGAAGAGTGTAGACCTAATCTCAGTTGCCATTGAATACTGCCGATGGCAATCATAGAGAAAAAGAATGCTATGGGTATTACCAAAAAAGGCCTATAGCCGGCCAGGAGAACCACGAGAATACCTAAGAATCCATACCCACCAGAGATAGAAGGAACTAGCCGATGGTGTATCGATGCTACTTGTGTTACTCCCGCTAAGCCGGCGACAGCACCCCCCAATACAAGTGCGGTCAAAATGTATCTGGATGTGGGTATCCCAAACCTGTAACTCGAATTGGGATTCAATCCTATTGACCTTAACTTAAGCCCAAATTGAGTCCGATTGAAAACAAATATCACCATGAGTACAACCAACAGGGATACTGATACTGCTAGCGGTGACAGCCTAAACCCTTCAACGGTGGGAAACCAAGCATTTTCGTGAAACGGTTCTGTTCCACTGGTGGAGGCTATTCCCTTCCGGCTCCAAGGACCAATTACAAGATAAACTACAAGGCCTGTTGCAACAAAATCTAACCCGAGGCCACCAAAAATCTCGTTGACCCCTCCTCTAATTTTTAGCAATCCTACAAGAAGCCCCCAGAAAGCACCTCCGAGAAATCCAGCACCAATCATTGCCGGCAACAAAATTTGGGTCGGCATCTGCAATTCTCTAGCGATAAAGGAAGCAGCCACTGCCCCGGCTATTATTTGCCCCTCTACCCCTATGTTCCAGAGGCCAGCCTTAAAAGTTATGACTAACGAAGCAGAAGCTATGATTAGTGGCACGCTAACCATCAATGTGTCACCTAACTTGGTCATTGAACCCAAAGATCCTGTGATCAGAAGGGTATAAGTCTCAAAAATAGGGATCCTAAATAAGGCCAAAAGAAGGGACACCAATACCATAGAGACCAATACAGCCGCTAAATAGGAGTAAATTGGACCGGTAAACCCTTTCATGAATGGATGCCACCGATTAACGAACCAATTTCATACGGGGTTGTTTCTTTGGATAAAAGATTTCCAATAATCGTGCCTGAAAAACAAACCAAAATGCGATCAGAGAAATTAATTAATTCATCTATGTCGGAAGAGGAAAATATTATGGTGGTCCCGTTTTTAGAGCGCTCTAAAAGTTCTTTCCAAATCCATTCCGCAGATTCTATATCTAAGCCCCTGGTAGGGTGTTCCATCGATAAAACCGACAAATTGTCTGGCATCAAGGCTAGCAGAAGTCTTTGTTGATTCCCTCCTGACAGGTCTTCAGGCTTTGACGTAACAGTCCCCCTGATAGAGTATTCCCGCAATTTATCTTCAGCTAATTGAGCGGCTTTATTCCAATCTATTGTCTGACTCTGGTTTCCAGCTAATGCAAAGTGCTCAGTAATAGTCAACCCTTGAATTAAGCCTTCCCCTTCTCGGTCAGCGGGGAGATAATGGAACCCGTTTTCCATGTACCATTTATAGGACTGATTTGTTATTTCTTTCTCTTTGAAAAATATGCGTCCCCTGTAGCATTTTGTTAATCCTGCTATGCCTCTCAACAAAATACGCTGACCTGCACCTTCTAACCCAGCTAATCCAATGATTTCACCTTCAGAAAATTTACAATGTACCTCTTCGATTACTGAGTTTGCATCTTTTACACAAATACCATCCAAAACAAGTAAATTTTCACCTATAACAGATTGATTTTGCGGGATGTCTTGTGTGTATTCACCGAACATAAGATTGACCAACTCGGAGGTAGGACAGGGTAGTGTCGGAGTATCAATCAACGATCCTTTTCTCAAAACAGTCACTCGATCACAAATTGATTGAATTTCATCCAACTTATGCGAAACAAAAATGACAGACATCCCGTTTGCAGCAAGAAGTTTTATAGTGGTAAACAAATTTTCCCGTTGAGTCTCTGAAATAGCCGTGGTAGGTTCATCTAAAATCAAAACCCTGGCGCCCATCCAGAGTAACCTAGCTATTTCCAACTGTTGTCTTTCCCCCACGGTTAGATTTGAAGCAAGGGCATTCGGATCTAAGTCAAATCCGTATTCTTGGGATATTTTCCGTACATCGTCCTGTAGAAGTTTCCTGTCAAAATCACGCGATTTGGGTAATCCAGCAAGAAAATTGTCAACAATTGAGAATGGGAGAAACACCAGTGGTTCCTGATGCAATATGCCGATACCAGCCTCTATGGCGTCCGAAGGGGACGACATATCCAGATATTTGCCGTCAAGTGAGATTGTCCCTGAATCACTTGTTAGAGAGCCTGAGATTATATTGACTAAGGTAGACTTACCAGCTCCATTTTCACCAAGCAATCCGTGAATTTCACCTTGGCCTATTTCAACGGATATATCGTCATTAGCTAAGATGGTTCCAAAACTTTTTCTTATATTGAGTAACTTCAAAGACATGAAGTCTACCTAGTTTCTATTTATTCGGTTGTTGATGCCCCTTCAATCCCTTCAAGCAACATAGAGAGGTACCAAATATCCTTATCAGAGGCCTCTTTGCCATCAGGCAAGAAGGCTGATCCGTCTTGGTAATTTAGCGGACCTTTCCAAAGGTTTAGATCTCCTTTGGCCAATTTTTCTATGAACTCATCCAAAGATTTCGAATTATCTGATGTTAGCCCATCACCTTTCATGAACCCTATAGCGCTGGAGTCGTGGTTGTTCATATCATCCCAATCTGGGCCTATCCATTCAAACGATGCTTTGAAATTCCCGTCAATTACTGTTTTAGCTATCTTGTGATAGGAAGGCCCCCAATTGAAGTAAGGCACTCCCAAACATACTGCAGCGGCCTCTGAACACGCCCCTTCATAGTCATATGGTATAGCCCATACTGCTTTACCTGAATCAGCTGCCTGACCAGCAACTACAATGGCTTCTGTAGTATCTATCCCAGATATTATTACGTCTGAGCCCGACGCAATGAAGTCATTGACCACAACAGTCGGGTCTTGTGTTACACCTGGAATATTGAACCAAAATCCTATCCAGGTGACTTTGAATTTCAGATCAGAAACGCTTTTCCCTTTCACAGTTTCCCAACAATATTTTGCTCCCAAATAGGTAGAACTGACCAATCGTCGGGTTTCAGCGTTAATCAAAGGCCCAAGATACGAAATATTACCAGTATCAGATTGGAGTGCAGCAGCACATCCGGCAATCATCTTTCCGTATTCCATTTTACCCATCACATTACCCAAACTTTTCAAGTCACTACGATAATCCTCTCCGTCTGACCAAGCTGTATCACCTGAAGCCCATATCATTGGAGTATCTGGGTGGGCTGCAGCAGCCTCCAAAACCCCATCTTTCATATCGTCGGATGTCGCCACAATCAGATTAGCACCTTGTGAGATCATGTCGTCCACAATTTGAGGGACTGTTACATTCGGGGAATCAGCAGGGTTGACTTTGTCAATTGTTATCAGTTCCCCTCCTGTCTTATTAACGGCATATGAGGCACCCTCGAAGTGCGCTTGAGACCAGCCATGATCATTCTGTGGCCCAACCAATATCAAACCCAACTTGAACGAATCACTATCAATATCACCGCTACTAGAGCAAGCTCCTAAAGTGAAAAGTAAAACCAATACACAAGGCAATAACTTGAACCGCATAAGAGATTCTCCTTCGATTTAAACTCCAGTCTATCAATCATTTTTGACAAAATTAACGCGCCATTTATTTGTCATTAGGTATGCAAGCACAAGTCTATGCTTCAATTCAGGGTCGTGGGCCTCATAACTGTTAAACCTTTGTAAACTGTGGACATATTCTCAAAGGTGTGGCATCACTTTTTCACTAAACAATTTCATGGAATTTTGAACCACTTCCGTGGTATTCCTTCCTCTCCTATTAAATTCCAATATGCATTGATCTATTCCAGGAATACTGGTCTCCAATTCCCTCAATTTCTCTATGCACCCAGTCGGACTATCATAAATACAACGTTCAACTGCGGTTGCAAAATCCCAAGTCCCCCAGCCGCCAGCACCCGATGAAAAATCATGGCGACCCCCACCGATAGCTGAAGAATGCACTGGAGGACCATCACCAATGACGTCACTATCAAGCCAGTTTTTTCGCATCATTTCATGCGCTTTTTCCCGAGTTTCAGCCACAAAAAGAGAAACTACAACATGAAACGGTTGAGGGTTACCATTTGCCACATCTCCATTGATATTGGCTTTAAAAGTTTTTATATGTGAACTCAAATTAGAAACCGTTTGGCTTAAAGTTATCCCAACTACACCCAACCCATTTTGTGCAGCAAACTTGAAGGACCCATCACTATTTGCCGCCATTAAAAGCGGTGGATATGGACCTTGTATTGGCTTTGGAAGGACTGGCACATCATCGAAAGTCCAATAGTCTCCCTTGAAATTTAGCCTGCCTTCAGTCCAAGCATTCTTTAGGACATTAGAATATTCGGCAACCATTGCTCTGCTTTCGTCACCGTCTATTTCTGAAGAAACACCCATTACCTGGCTGGACGGACCACCCCATCTCCCACCTATACACAAATCCAATCTTCCCTGAGTCAATATGTCGCAAGTTGCCACTTCAGTAGCTAAATTTAACGGATGATGCATTGGAACTTGAGTCGCCAAAGTACCGAACCGAATCTTTTTTGTAAGCTGTGCTGCCGCCGCTACAACTAATAATGGTTCAGACATGGGTCTGGTCGGATAAAAAGGTGCTTCTGCCAACCAGCCTTCAATGAAACCCAGTTTCTCCGCCAATATCAACTCTTCTATAGTTTCCCAATGCCGACGCTCTACACTTGAACCTTCATATCCAGGAACTTGCCAAAATACTCCAAATTTCAAATTACTTAACTCCTGGAAACTACTCGACTGGTACAGCGATAGATATTCTGGTTGTATCGCCCACTGCCTTTGTCGTATGGCCTTGCCCTGTTAAATCCTCAGCAAGCATCATATCTCCAGGGCCCAAGGTGTACACAGTCCCATCCCCTAGTCCTATTTCGACTTGACCTTCTAAAGTGACTATAAATTGCTTTCTAGGGGCGACATGCCAGTCGATAAAATTTCCAGGTTCATGCCGACGGAAAATGATTCCTGTTGCAGGAATATCATCGGGTGGAGAATATTCCTCCATGTGCGACTGGCCATCGTCTCCTGCGTATATTCTATAGAACATGTCTTCCCTCCTTCCTAGAAGATTTTTGCCTCAATTAACCACGCAAGGATACACGGCATTGAAGGAATAACAATAGCTAATCATTGGAAAATTTCGGCCTAGGGCCCTATATCTAATCTCCACTCTGTGGGAACGTTTGTAGGAGATATTTTGCATTTAATCATTTTCCCCAATGATTTTGGAAGAGCGTAGGTGCCTACGATGTGGGAAGAAGTTAAAAGAACAGTCACAGCCCCGTTTTGAGCTTTGGTAATTGCGTCATCGACACGAGATAATTGTTCCGGTATAGGTAAATGGGTTACATCCTCAATTTCTTCAGCTTTTCCCATTCCTAAGGAAACCTTTTGATCCATTGGACACCCAGGTAGGCTCCTACAGCTAGCCCTACGGCATATACCCACCCATTGAGAGCTAAAGATGGAACGGCCGAAAAGAAAGCCCCCAATGTACAACCTAACCCAAGCCCAGCACCATATCCCATAATCACCCCTCCCACTATCGACTGCACATATCTAATCGGAGTTTGTGGAATTCTCAATTTGAACTCACGGGCAAACAAAGCTGATGCCAACGCTCCAGCGACAATACCAAAATTCAGGAAAAATCCACTGGTGAACCAAGATCCTTCTGCCACTGTCATGGCACATGCCCCTAAACCCTCCATACCCTTCAAATGTAACTCTTGAAGTCCCAGGCTACTGCTTAAAGATGTCGTCCATCGGGATATTTCTCCAACAACCCCTAAAGGCCTAAACCTGATAAACAATAATATATTGATTATTCCTAGGGCTACCCCGCCTACAATCGGACTCCATTCCTTCCTAAAAATGTTCCGAAAATACCCTGTTATTTCTGAAGTTGTATTGGCAGGATTGTTTTCTTGAGATTTTCTTTTTATTTCTGGCATAACGAATCCTGCGGTAGCCCTTCTTTCCCTCCAAACAGCAAGGTAAAGTAAAGTTGCCATAAGGAAAGTGGTGAGCACGAGAGCACCTGTATAGGAAATTTCAGCCGGCATCCAAATCTGTGGTTCAGATGAAATCAAATTGTCCCACCACCAATTCCAGGAATTATTAAGCAGGAAGAGGCCTACCATAACTCCCCCTATGGCAAGCCAAGACCCAACATAACCTTCTCCCATCCTATATAGAGACCCTGATACACATCCTCCCGCCAAAACCATGCCGATCCCAAATAAGGTGCCTGCGATTAAAGTAGACAATCCCACAGGCAACACATTGGCATCGGACGGAGGGGCTCCAAATCCTGGGTTTGGCGACACCGTGCTCATCACCATTACAAACCCTACGGTGCAAACAGCAAGACCGACCAACATCCCTTTTAATATTCTAGTCTGTCCCAGAAGGAAAAAATCTCTAAAGGCCGATGTGAAACAAAATCGACTTCTTTGTACAGTTATACCAAAGGCAATACCAGCCAACCAAAAAACAGCCTCCCCATGAGTACCGGCATAGACTGTGTACCCAAGAATTAATAACAAAACTCCGGACACGACAAGGGCCCAAAAAGTATTTTTATCTATCTTCCCTTTTGTTGACGTTGTAGCTATTTGCATAAATTCCTACTGCTATATCTTCCTGATGCTATGTCTCCCTGCTGGCATCTAAATTAAACGAAGACCATCTCATCCAGCGTATCCAACAAGCGCAATTTATATAGACCAACGAAGTATCTTTGATATATTACATAAATTTTTTCTTATGAATAGTGCAACCCACCAGATCATTAAGTTTAATTTGACATAAAAGATACTATTCGGTAAATTTATAGCCTCATGATAACTATTAGAAAATACGGCTTGCTCAAGCAGACTACGTGCCTTGTGAGCACATACCGTCTTGCAGATAAGTGTTCTTGTATGAATTAACAAGGGGTATTTTTCTAGTCGCCTAATGGCGAATAAACACAACCCCGTCCGCATTGGCTGGACGGGGTTTTTTTTTGAATAAAAACAAAGGAGTTTTCGAAAAATGGCAAATGACTCAAATCCAACTTTGCTGGATGTAAGGGGTGAAATATGCCCTTATCCGATGCTCAGAACGAATAAGGAACTAGACAATTCAGAACAACCACTGACAGCTTTGGATGTACTAACTGATCACCCGCCAGCACTGTCCACTATACCTCCTGAAGCCATGAAGCGAGGGTATGGGTGCGAAATTGAAGAGATGAAAGCCGGTGAATGGAAAATTCGTTTATTTAAGCCAGAGTAGTGATATCTACTTAAAAAACATTACAGGAGCACAAAATATGCTGATTCATAAATTGACCAAAATAGGTCTTGGAATGGTAATAGGAGCGCTAATGTTAGGCGTACTAAGTGCCTGCTCAAGCACCTCTGATGTGTCTGAAGACACATCACTAGATAGTAGAGGTTACTCATCCACGGAACGACTGGTATCGACAAAATGGGTCGCAGATAATCTCGACAATAAAAATGTAAAGGTTATCGACATCAGAAAAGCTGAAGACTATGACGCCGGACACATTCCTGGTGCCCTAAACTACTCTTCCAAAGAACTCCAGGTTGAATCTGGAGGGGTGAAAGGTTTAATCCCACCATCAACAGATATTTCGAATAAACTTAGTTCTTTAGGTATAAAAAGTGACGACACCATAATCATCTATGACGGCATAAAAAATCTCTGGTCGACAAGATTTTTGTGGACACTGGACGTATACGGTCATGATGACGCAAGGATGATGGACGGTTCCTTTGGTTTGTGGGAAAAAGAAAACAGAAAAATTACCACCGATGCTACTTCAGTAAAGGCCTCTACCTATAAATTCACAGGTACAGCCAATAGTGAGCTGGTCACAAGTATAGAGACAGTACTGGGTTCCTTAGATGATTCCTCCTCAGTAGTCCTAGACACCAGAGGGGCAGAGGAATTTGCAGGACGTGATGTAAGGGCCAGTAGAGGGGGCCATATTCCAGGTTCCATACATGTTGAATGGGTGAACAACGTTGATGAAGATGGTAGATTTCTGCCTGCCTCAGATTTAAAGGAATTATATGCATCTGCGTATATAACGGACGAGTTAGGCGATATTTATACCTTATGCCAAACGGCAGTCAGGGCAACCCACAGCTGGTATGTACTAGCTGATCTACTTGGCTTTGATAATGTATCCGTCTATGATGGGTCTTGGACTGAATGGGGTAACAGAGAAGATACACCTATCGACTCCTAGACTAGGATTCGACTAGGACAGCAGTAAAGCACTGCTCATGTTGCTCATCAAACCTAATGAGTAACATGAGCAGTTTTCATTTGCACACGATACCCAATAAGAAGAATTAATAGGAGCATTAGTATGGGAACTTTAGATGGCCGAGTAGCTTTAGTAACAGGATCAAGCCGGGGAATTGGAGAATACATGGCTCTCCATTTCGCAAGAGCTGGAGCCAAAGTGGCAATTGCTGCTCGGACTACTGAAGTAACCGATAAAAGACTCCCGGGCACCATTTATTCGGTAGCAGAATCAATAAATAAAGATGGCGGTGAGGCAATTGGAGTCCAAATGAATATGAGGGACCCTGAAAGTATCACAGACGGGGTTGATGAAACGGTTGAAAAACTCGGAGGGCTCGATATAGTAGTTAACAATGCTGCGATATTGGTTCCCGGCTCGCTTGAAACCGTCCAAGACCGACACATCGATTTGATATGGCAAATAGATTTACGCGGACCTTTAATCCTGATGAAACGTGCTCTCCCTCACTTGAAATCGGCAGGTGCCGGAGATTTCATAAATGTATCTTCTGTTGCTGGCGTTTTCCCAGGACCAGGACCTTATGAGGACACTCCTTCCAGAAGAGACGGTAGTTTTTATGGAATGATAAAAGCTGGTCTAGAGCGATTTTCACAGGGGCTTGCCAAAGAGTTGCAAGGAGACAAAATTAAAGTGAATGTACTTTCCCCTCAAGGTCGTATTAAAACCCCAGGAAACATATGGGCCGAAAACGATCCGGAAAACCCATCCCTTGAATTTGAAGCTGCAGACGAAATGGGCAAAGCAGGTGTATGGATATGCGAACAACCTAACACTTATACTGGCCATATCCTTTTTGATCAAGATGTTTGTAAAGAGCAAAATTTGTAGTCGGGAAACAGATAGCTATCCCAATATAACTATGCCTCTACAACATATACGGTTAATTCATACCTCAGACACGCATCTCGGGGATCATCTAGGCCACCCGTCCTCAAACAACGCCTTACAGAAGGTTGTATCTGAAACAATTCTCTTGGGAGCAGATTTTCTATTGCTGGCCGGGGACGTATTTGATAACGAGAGAATATCTGACGAAACTGTAAAATTTTTCTTGGATGAAATTTCTAAATTAGACACACCTGTAATTTTATTACCAGGTAATCATGATTTGATGCACGACACATCCATATATAAACGGGGGATTTTCAAAGATTCTCCCAGCAACCTTTTTATATTTAAGGAAGAGAACGGTGAGATTATTGAATTTGATGATCAAGGTATCAAATTCTGGGGTAAAGCCATGTCTGAGCACAGTCCTTCTTTCCAACCGTTGTCACCCCTCCCTCACCTTGAAAAAAACATGTGGTTTATAGGTATGGCCCACGGACATTTCGAGGCAATAAAAACCAGTTCAGGAAGGTCATCATTAATATTCCCAGGAGAGATCAATAAATCACCTTTTAATTATATTGCTCTCGGCCACTGGGACCTCTACACCGATGTATCCCAAGGACAAAACCTTGCGGTTTACTCTGGATGTCCTATGACCGTAGGATCCAAAAGTGGTCCAGGATTTGTGAGTCTTGTGGATTTGGATCCAGAAAAAGGAACACTCTACGAGAAATGGGCCATCAAATCTTAATTTATAGCGACGGTTGCTCCACCATCTATTACAACCATGGCCCCTGTTATGTACGATGCTTCCTCCGAGGCCAGAAATAAGGCTAAATTTGCTACTTCTTCCGGTTTGCCTACACGATCCATTAGCGACATGGACGACGCTTCCTGAATAAATTCTTCCGGGTCTGACGGGTCTATCTTTTTTTGTCTAGAAATGCCCCTCTGATACCAACCCTCAGTATGTATATCTCCAGGGCATATGCCATTAACCCTAATACCATGTTCCCCCCAATCCATAGCCAAACACCTCGTCAGCTGAGCTATAGCTCCCTTGGTGGAGTTATATGGTAGTGATTTTGCCTGGGCAATAAAACTACTAATCGAAGCAATGTTGATGATTGTTGGATGATCACTTTTCCTTAAATGTTTGAAGGTAGATTTACATACATTAGCAGTCCCGATAACATTCACTGAAATGGCCTTCATCCACTCCTGGTAATCCAAAACATCTACCCCGCCAAAAGTAAACGAAGCAGCATTATTGACGACAGAATCTACACCACCCATAACTTCAATAGCATATTCCACCATTTCTTTAACCTCTGCCATATCCGACACATCAGTCTTACAAAAATAAATTCCGCGTCCGGAACTAGATGACAAACTTGCTATAATCCCATTCGAGTCTTCTCTAACATCTGCCACTAAAACGATGGCACCTTCTTTAACAAAACGACTAACTATTGCTAAACCAATACCAGACATTCCGCCCGTGACAATTACTTTTTTCCCTTCTAATCTCATATGAGTCATGAAATCCAGTTTTACCACTACCCTTTATGGTTTTCGATTCGTTCTAAATCTGTTTTGGTGAAATATGGATCAAGTAAAGTAACCACTTTCTCTAATGTATCTTCGGGACTATCTATGGAAGTATCCACCTTAACTACTGGCCCTATGTCACTTTTCGATATGAAATATTGGTAATCAGCCATTACGTCCTCGATATCTTCAACCTGCAGGGGACTATTAGTATGTTCCGAGTGGTCTTTCAAAGCGTACATCCGTGATTCAATGATGTCAGGGGAGGCAACCATGTGCACCGTTACTATAGGATCAGTGGTAATTTGCTTTATACGATTTTCAATACTAACGAAAACATTGTTCCTGTCGAATTGTTCTCCATCTAACCCATAACCATAATATCTTCTTGCATAAACGGCTTCTTCAATGTGGAACCCCACCGACAAATCGTCTTCTTGAACATAGTGGTGTAGGTGGTAATACATTCCATAACGATGGTACATCTCTTTTAATTTTGGGGATAAATTCAATATTTGTTTCTGTTCTTCCAAGGTGGTGTCATCAGGATGTCCGGAGGTATGAGGCAATTTCGAATGATCGTGTATCAATCCCATAAAAAAGGGTTCCCCCATGTTTTTCAACTTCCAGTCACTCAGCATTCTGGAAATAGTAGTGGATCCGACATATTCAATACCAGCTAATATTACTTTCATAACTCAATTCCTTAATTTGTGCTTTTGAACCTAGAATGGATAATCACACAAGTGTTTGATTTTGTATAGATCGAACTCTTTATACCCGATCAATCCCGCCTCAAAATTGCACCCGATTTACGACTATGCCCACTGTTAGCTCTGATATAATAAACATTTGAAAATTCATCGACAGGAAGCATCAAATTGGCGGAAATTGACTCATCTCTAGACATTGAAAAAATAAGCTCATTATGTAAACGGAGAGGGTTTGTTTATCAAAGCAGCGAAATCTATGGTGGATTGGCCAGCACTTGGGATTATGGACCGCTAGGTGTTGAATTAAAAAGAAACGTAAAAGATCACTGGTGGAGCACCATGGTATGGGAAAGAGATGACATGGTAGGGCTGGATGCCTCCATCCTCATGCACCCTGACACATGGCGAGCGAGTGGGCATCTGGAAAGTTTCACTGACCCTTTGGTGGAATGTAGTGATTGCAACCGACGGTACCGTGAAGATCATATCGAAACTGAAATCTGCCCAGAATGTTCAGGAAAGCTAACCGAACCCAGACTTTTTCACCTAATGTTCAAAACCTTCATGGGTCCAGTTGAAGAGGATGCCTCAACAGTGTACTTGAGGCCTGAAACAGCCCAAGGTATTTTTGTGAATTTTAATAATGTGATCAATTCGACTAGAAAGAAACTCCCGTTTGGCATCGCTCAAATTGGAAAGGCGTTTCGCAATGAAATAACGACTGGCAATTTCATATTCAGAACTAGAGAGTTTGAGATGATGGAAATCGAATATTTTGTAATGCCGGGGGAAGATGAAGCAATTCATGAGCAATGGATACAAAACTGCCTTTCATGGTACAGCCAAATAGGTCTTAATTCAGATAACCTAAGGGTGCGTCGCCACGAAGACGATGAGCTTTCCCATTATGCGAAGGCGACCTATGATATTGAATACAATTTTCCATGGGGCTGGGGGGAGATTCAAGGAATAGCAAACCGTACCGATTACGACCTCAAATCCCACATGGAAATAAGTGGAGAAAAACTCACCTATTTTGATGAGCCTTCTGGCCAGCATGTCATCCCCTACGTTATAGAACCATCGTTCGGGGTAGACAGAGCGGTAATGGCCCTACTGGTGGATGCCTATTGTGAAGAAGAACTTACTTCTGCATCAGGAAAAATTGAAACAAGAGTTGTCCTTAAACTTGATCCGTCAATCGCACCTGTCAAAGTAGCTGTACTGCCATTAAGTCGTAACGAAAAACTAACCCCTTTGGCCAAATCAGTTTTTGATACGCTTCGCAGATCCTCGTTGATTGGAGGGCACGTACAATATGACGATGCTCAAAGCATAGGGAGAAGGTACAGGAGGCAGGACGAAATAGGCACTCCCTTATGCGTTACAGTAGACTTTGACTCGCTTGATGATAATCAAGTGACAATTAGAGAACGAGACTCAATGCAGCAAACCAGAGTTGGGTTAAACGAACTAGAGTCCGAGCTGGCCATTAAGATAAATATATAACCCTGATTATGATCGTTATACTGTGGTGAACAACCATAAACCCTAGCTAAAAAAGGGGTGGTTTGAATGCTAGTGATTCATACGGCCGACATACATATAGGCGTCGAAAATTACAGCCGGCCCGACCCTGAAAGTAGGACATCATCCCGTCTCCAAGATTTCTTGACCTCATTTGATGAACTTGTTGATTATGCCATTGATGAAAAAGCCGACTTAGTATTGGTATGTGGAGACGCATACAAAAGCCGAAATCCAACTCAAACCCATCAAAGAGAGTTCGTAAAACGAATTTCAAAACTTGCCCAAAAAGGAATTCAAGTTTTTCTACTTGCCGGGAATCATGATTCACCAAACGTACCGGGACCTGCAACCACCTTGGATATATTTTCCACCCTTGAAATAGAGAACGTACACGTAGCAAGCGAACTGAAAACCGAAGTTATTAAAACTCCAAATGGCAACATACAAATTATCTCTTTGCCATGGATAAGAAAAGGGGATTTTATGTCCCTTTCAGAATACAACCAACTTTCCAATGAAAATTTGAACAAAGCCATAGAAGAAAAATTGATTGCAGGTTTGAACAAAGAAATAGAAAATTTAGATTCTTCCTTACCGTCAATTTTAGCCTCTCACGTATCGGTCGATTTGGCTAAAACAAGTTCAGAAAAATCAATGACCCTGGGTAAAGATTACATACTGCCCACCAAATCCTTAGCCAATAGAAACCTGGATTATGTCGCGCTAGGGCACGTACACAGGCATCAAGTTCTCAATGACGATCCCCCTGTAGTCTACTCAGGTAGTTTGGAAAGGATAGATTTTGGTGAGGAGAAAGATTCCAAAGGATTTTGTGCTATAACCATTTCAACTGGCATCGACAATCGGAATCGAATCGAATCCTACAAATTCGTAGAAGTGAATGCCAGAAGATTCAAAACAATATCAATAATCATTGAAGATACTGACGAATATCCGAATGACAAAATATTATCTGAAATAGAGAAACATGAAATAAAGGATGCGATTGTCCAGGTCATAGTTGATGTACATGCATCCCGGTACAGAGAG